>JANPCQ010000171.1:0-2675 GCA_031431055.1 Nitrosarchaeum sp. | reverse complement strand
TTTGAGACTTGCAGGGCTTTTACATGATATAGGTCATGGACCTTTTTCACATATTTTTGAGGAAATCATACAACAAAAGAAATTTTCACATGAATGTTTTGGTAAAGAAATTATTCTAAAATCTGAAATTGGTGATAGCTTATCAAAAAATGGATATGATAAGAAACTAATCACAAAAGTAGCTTTTGGTGATTCTAAATTGCAATACATGAATGAAATTATTTCAGGAGCATTAAGTGCTGATATGATGGATTACTTGTTAAGAGATGGTTACTTTACTGGTGCAGAACATGCACAAATTGATCACAAAAGAATAACACAATCCTTAGATGTACATAAGAAAAAACTTGCTCTAGAAAGATCAGCACTATATTCTTTTGAATCTATGATGCATTCTCGTTATCAAATGTTCAAGGCTGTATATTTTCATAAAACAGTAAGAGCAGCAGAAGTTATGCTTTTAGAGGCATTACGGTTATCTGATGATGAATTTGGTTTTACCTCTTTTAACATTAATGAATATGTAAAACTTACAGACGAATACGTGCTAACCCAACTTATTTCATCAAAATCATCTAAATTAAAACGTGCTAGACAATTTGCCGAAGATTATCAAAACAGAAAATTGTTAAAATGTGTATTTGAACGAATTTTAACTAGTAGAACTAATTTAGGAAAAGCTAGAACTAACGAGCTAAGAGCATCTATATCAAAAAAATCCAAAGTCGATGAAAGTGAAATTTTTGTTGATAGCTCCGTTACTCCATCAATTCCACTTGCACCATCAAAAAATGAATCAAAATATATAATTTTGATTACAAATAAGAATGGAAAGTCAACTGCTCAAGAGATGCCTATATCACAAATTCCTGTAGTTTCAGCAATATCTGGTTTTATGAATATTCTTAGAATATACACACATCAAAAGAACAGAAAAAAAGTTGAAATTGCCGCAAAATCAATCCTTGGTGGTTTAAAATAATGAAAAAAAGAATTGTCATTAAACTTTCAGGACGAATTTTTGGTATGGATAATGCAAAAATGCTAAAGGACTATGCCTCATTTCTAGTTAAAATTAGTAAGATATGTCAACCAATAATTATTGCAGGTGGTGGAAATATTGCCAGACATTACATTGCTCATGCAAGATCTTCAGGAGCTGATGAATCCACACTGGATGAACTTGGAATAGAAATCTCTAGACTAAATGCAAAACTCTTGATTTATGCTCTAAAAAATAAAGCATATTCTCATCCACCAACAACATTACAAGAAGTAAGACATGCAGTAGATGATGGTTTGATTGTTGTTACAGGTGGTTTACATCCTGGACAAAGTACCAATGGAACTGCAGCCCTTATTGCTGAAAAAATCAATGCAGAACAATTTCTTAATGCCACAGATGTTGATGGTGTTTATGATAGGGACCCTAACAAATTTAAAAATGCAAAAAAATTTAAACGAATTGAACTTAGGAATTTAAGAAACATGCTTGTTCATGAAGATTCTCTTGCAGGAGGTTATGATTTGATGGATATAGTAGCTCTAAAAATTATTGAACGCTCTAAAATAAAGACACGAATACTAAAAGCTGATATCAAAATACTTGAAAAAGCCATCAAAGGTATGGATGTAGGAACTGAAATAGTTCTACCATCAAAATAATTACTCAGAAATTTCGTTTTGCACAGTTGGACGTCTCTCTGACCAAATCTGAATATCTTTTTCAGGGTATTCTGGAATTCCAGATTCTCTTAATTTCTTATAAATTGATAATGCCTCTTTTTTTTCCAGTGACTTTGATTGAGCCTTGGTAAATCCATCTTTGTCTGCTAATATGGCAACATATCCATCAGGTGAACTAATTACTGCAACAAAATCCTCTTCTCCAACTGGATGAAATTTACCATCAATTTTTTTTGTAGTCAATGTTAACATTCCAAATCCTGCAACTTCAAACATTTTCATTTGTGATTTACTAGATCTTTGTTTTCCTTGCTGTACAGCTTGAAAATATTGCATGATTAATTTTACTCTTTAATATTATAAGAACTATCTCAACATTTTAGGGCAGTTATGTTTGTATTACTAGTAATACAGGCCACAAAAATCCTGTTGTCTATATCCCCCTCAACATTTAAGATATCTAAAAAATGAGTCAATCTAGTGAATTCCAAAATCTTTGTTCTTGTTGCAATCATTGCATTAGCTGCGGCTTTGGGTGTAATTCTTTTGTCTGGCTCATCCTTTGTTAGTAATACATCAGAAGATATCACTAAAGAAATATCACAAGTCCCACAAATACAACCAATATCTGTTGAACTAGCTGATATTTCAATAATTGAAGTCACCAAGAGAGATGCTAGGATCGAGATAACATTCAAACTTAGTAATCCTAACCCAAGTTCTATACTTGTACAAGTTATGGATTACCAGCTATTTGAAACTGGATATTCTAACGAAAAACAAATTTCAGGTGGTCAAATTGGTAGTAGGCCAGAAGGAATGGTAGAGTTTGGTTCTGACTACTATACACTTCTTGGTAAAAACTCAATTCTTCTAAAAGACAAAATAGTATTGAAAAATACCGGCAATACCCCTGAATTGTGGTCTGCCCTTGAAAGTAATACTGCAAAATGGCGAGTTAGCGGAGATGTTTTCTTTAATCAAAGCTC
>JANPCQ010000170.1:0-2193 GCA_031431055.1 Nitrosarchaeum sp. | reverse complement strand
TACTACAACATTTTTGTTAGACAAAAGTGGCAACACATCAGGAACAAGAGCACTTGCATCTAATGAAAGTCGTACATCTCTATCCAAAAGAGATTTTATCAAAAGTATCAAAGAACCTCTTTCTTGGACTGCAAGTCCCATTCCAATTGTTGCAGAATCTAGTTTGTGTGGTAAAGCACCGAGAAGTTTGTTAACAGCACCACGTGTTAATTTTTGATCAACTAAAGGAATTACAATAAGATTTGGAGATATTGCACGCGTTGGAGTTACATTAATTTTTGGAACTGAGGTATACACCAGATCAACTCCACATCGTAGTGCTGCAATGGAAGACAAGATAGGAGCTCCGTGATAGATATAGCTACCTCCAATAACTAAAACAGTACCATTATCACCTTTACGAGATTTTGCTTTTCGTGCAGGTATGAATTTTTTAACAATTGTACTTTGGAGTAATTTTCTAACCAATACAAAATATAGTAAATGCTGGAGGAATAAATCTTGTTTTTATCTAAAAGTATGTAAGATATGCCTATTGTGTATTAGATTCAATATCATGTTGAATATCAGATTCAGGGTTAGATTTTTTCTTTGACCCTCTGCCAAAAAATGCCTTTCTTGCATAGCATAGATAGGTTGTATGACCTATTCCCTGAAAAGAGTGTCTAGTTTTTCCTTCACGTGCCTCAATTGTTCTAATAATATGCTCAGTGGATTCAATATCGGTAAACTCATTTTCAACTAGCGCCATAGTTAATTTTTCTAGCTGATTCATTGTAGGACAAATTGCAAAAACAGAGCCACTTCCTTTAAGCATTTTACGAACTTGTGGAAGTACAGTCCAAGGATCACCTAGATCAATTAAAGCCACATCAGCTTCTTCAAGTGGCATTTTTTTTGCAGTTTTTAAATCCAAATTTTGTTGTGTAACATATTTTGACATTCCAGCTTTTTTGATATTTTTTTCAGCTATTTTCATAAAATTATCATCAACATCAAAAGTATAGACATGTCCTCTTGGCTTTACTACACTTGCAACAAAGGAGGTAAGAGAACCACTACCAGTACCAATTTCTAGAATTTTTTGGCCGCTTCCAATACCAGCTCTTGCAATAATGTAACCAATGTCTTTAGGATATACTATTTGTGTACCATGTTGAAGTTTCATTACATAGTCATACATGGTAGGTTCGATAAGATAGACATACTTGTCTTTGTTAGTGACTAGTCTAGAACCATATTCTTTTCCTATGGCATCAGCATGTTTGATGACACCTATATGAGTATGAAGGGATTCTTTTTTGGATATTTTAACAAGCCATTTTTTTGATTGATTAAAGTAAAACAATACAGGAGAATTTTGTTTAATCTTAGCCATGGTTTTTTTCTAAAATTTTTAGATAAGAATCTACTGATTTTTCTAGAGCTCCAACTGTGTTGTGGTGAGCCAAGCCTTAGAATAAATGATGAATTATTAATGAGTGTGTATCTTTGAGTCACAGAGTAAATGAACAAGAAACTCATTTTAATCATTCCTGTGGTTCTTGGAGTTATTATTCTGTATTTTCTCAGTGGTTTTGAAAAATCTGAATTTGATTACAAGTACCGTGATGAATCATTTATTTTCAATGCATTTGGAAACGAAGGAGAGAATGTCAATGCCTCTGATGACGGTAAATTATACTGGACGTCATTTAAGATTGAACTAAAGCCAGAATTCGAAGAACTCTATAATGAAATAGGCGTCAAAGCAGATCCTCAAAGAACGATTGTAATTTATCCAATTTTTACGGCATCTGCGTATATTTCTCCTGGCTTCTACGATTACTATAAAAAAACATGTGATGAATCATGTCTTACTACAAAAATCCAGACATCATTAATCGGACAGGCAAGCGGTAACGCATTGCAAGTATTTACTCTTCTGGGATATGATGTAATATCAGATGTAGATGTGGATATCAATCCAGACATCTTGAAAAAATATGACAAAGTAATACTATTGCACAATGAATATGTCACTCAAAAGGAATTTGATGCAATAACATCTCATCCCAATGTAATCTATCTATATCCAAATGCACTGTATGCCAAAATAGAACATAATGAATCGACAAATACAATTACTTTGATAAGAGGACATGGATATCCTGATGAAAATATCGCCAATGGTTTTGACTGGGAATTTGAAAA
>JANPCQ010000169.1:0-2182 GCA_031431055.1 Nitrosarchaeum sp. | reverse complement strand
AAAAGAAGCATAATTTTTTACAAATACCAAACGTTTTTAAAAATTTGATATAGCCAGAATCTGTTGGACTCGTTGCATAGCTTGGATAGTGCGAACGCTTGCGGAGCGTTAGGTCGTCGGTTCAAATCCGACCGAGCCCGCCTTTCTACTTTATTATTTTCTGTAAGATTCTTATGAAATTCCGTAAGGTTTGGATTTTGTTTTATTAATGGTAGTTCTAATCTGAAATGATGTTGTATTGTTTTAGAATGTTTTTGTTTTTCTTAAAAAAATAGTTACTGTAATCATATAACATGCAGTCGATATTACCTCTGATACAAGTGATGCAATGTATGGCTCTATGCCAATTTCAAGAAAATAGTATAGTGATGGCCACCTTATTACAAGATAAATAATTTCACCTATGCCAAATGATGAAATCATACTAACTAGTTCTTTTCTAATTAAACTTGATTTCATTTGCTTGTACCTATTTTTATTATCAACATAAAACAGAAATGAGAAAATTCCAAAATAAATCACATATCCTATTCCAATGGTAAATGTAGTTGTAAGATGATTTTCATATTCTGATAATGATTGAGCAACAACTGCCGAAAGTGAGGCTGAAACAATGAAGCAAATTATAAAATTTCTATTAATTTGAAGTAGTTGCTGATTCATTTTCATATTTGATTCATAATCTAGTAACTATTATTTTATGTTAAATTGTTAGTTTTGATATGAAAATTAGATGTGTTTGGGCAAAAGATGATCTTAACATAGAATACCATGATAATGAATGGGGAATGCCGCAACATAATGATAGGAAATTATTTGAATTTCTAGTCTTAGAAGGAGCACAAGCTGGACTATCTTGGTCTACAATTCTTAAGAGACGAGAAGGGTACAGAAAAGCATTTTCTGATTTTGATCCTCTTAAAGTTTCTAAATACACTGCAAAACATGTAGAAAAATTACTAGATAATCCAGAAATAATTCGAAACAGATTAAAGATTAATTCTGCAATTAATAATGCAAAACACTTTTTAAAAATTCAAGAGGAATTTGGCTCATTTGACAAATATGTTTGGGGTTTTGTAAATTACAAGCCAATGATAAATAACTTCAAAAAACTGTCTGATTTGCCTGCATCTACTTCAATATCTGAAAAAATTAGTAAGGATCTAAAAAACCGTGGATTCAATTTTGTAGGTCCTACAATTTGTTATGCTTTCATGCAGGCAGTTGGTATGGTAAATGATCACACGATAGACTGTTTTATGAAATGTGAGTAATTCTCTGAAATCTTGATGAGATTATCTACGAATAACTTTTAATCAAGCAAAATTAAACTACCCTTGATTAAAAATGAAAATTTCTCCAAATACAAAAAAAGCATTAAATGATCAGATTCTACTTGAAGCAAATGCATCAAGCAGTTATCTTGCCATGGCATCTTGGTGTGAAATTACTGGGTATGGAGGATCAGCTAGTTTCTTTTATGCTCAATCTGATGAGGAAAGAACACACATGCTAAAATTCATTCATTATCTAAATAATATTGGCGGCTCTGCCACAATTCCTGCAACAAAATCTCTTGTTAATACTTTCAAATCTCTAGAATCTATTATTCGAACTGCCCTAAATAATGAGCAAATAGTTACAAAAGCCATCCACCACATAGTAGAGATTGCTCAAAAAGAAAAAGACTATTCGACGCACACATTCCTTGATTGGTTTGTCAACGAACAAGTAGAAGAAGAAAAGAAATTTGAAACAATTTTACAGAAATTTGAATTGATTGGAAGAGACAAACTTGCAATCAATGAAATTGATAAAATTTTAGGTTCACTAGCTACAAAATAATTTTTAGAATTCTATACTTTATGTGCTTTTCCTGTTCACATTTTAAAGTTTATTAATTTTCATTTTACATTTATTGTATGCTATTTGGTGTATTTGCAATACATCACTAGTTTCTATCCGTTCTCTGAAATGAAGTATTCTGAAATTCGAGTTAGGACTAGTTTTTCATGCGTAGGAATTTCTCTAAAAACTCTAGTAAGCGATCATATGTCTGAACACTTTAGATATCCAAAATAATTTAATCTATCGTGGTTATCAAATAGTATGACAGAAGGAAAATTTGCAACCTCTATTACTTGTATGGATGGAAGAATACAAGTTCCAATTATTGAAT
>JANPCQ010000168.1:0-9033 GCA_031431055.1 Nitrosarchaeum sp. | reverse complement strand
CCTGTTACAGCTGTCATGTTCTTACTAAGAATAGGTTCATCCCAGATAAGAATAACAGATGTTGGAGAAATAGGCGAGGTCTTAAGATTTTTTGGAGAACTTGGTGTAAGAGATGTAGAATTTGATGCAAATGCCTCAAGTGTGTTATTATCAGTGTCTGCAACATATAGTAAATTATTTTTTATATCTAATGTTAATCCTGATGTAGCAACAATTAACAATGATAAACTAAAGCACAAACTAAGGGATAGGGTTCTATTCAAAGTACAAACATTCAATTAAATTCAAATTTAATAAGTGAGATAATAAATTTCACTATCCATTTGATCAATTGGGATTAACAATTGTTACAAAGAATTAACACTTTAGCATATTATTAGATTTAAAAGATACTTATGCCAATATTTCATACGGGACGTAAATATGGAAGAAATTGGAAGTAAGTGGGCAAATAGATTCATAATTGCAGCTATTCTTCAAGGTGGCGTAATAACTGCAATGTCCATAGTCATTGTTGGAATACAAATGTCATATACTCAAGTAAACATAATACAATATCTATCATTATCTTTTGAAGGTACTGCAAAATGGTTCTTTTTGGGAATCATATTTTATTTGATTGTTGTACTTGCAGTAGCAGTATCTGCATTATTTTACAGTCATCTTGAAATTACATTAAAGAAAAAATTCTCCAAAGCATCAAACGTGTTAGCAGGCATTCATCTAATTGGAATGAACATAGGAGGAGCAGGAGCAATGATCATAATGGCATTTGCAGGATTAGCTGGAACTGGAGTACTTTCAATATTTACAGAAGGAAAGTTAGGTCCAAAATATCCTGCCATCATGGACTCTTTTATAGAACCAATTGGTGGATTTATCGCCATACTTGCATTGGGAGTAATATGTGGCGGCATGGGTTTCATGTTGGCATTTAGAAATAAATAGTTCTCTTGTTTATTCTTGTTTTGTAATCTTTGGTTTTCGTAGTAACGAAGCAACAATAACTGTTGCCAGAATTACAAATACAATAATTAACGAGGTTACAGTTGGTATGTGATAAAACTCTGAAATTATCATCTTTGTGCCAATAAATAGCAACAATACAATTAGACCGGGCTTGAGATAGTGGAATCTTTCCAGCATGCCACCAATTAAAAAGTACAGTGCTCTCAAACCTAAAATTGCAAATACGTTTGATGTGATTACTATGAATGGATCTCTGGTTATGGCTAAAACAGCTGGAATAGAATCCATTGCAAATACCAAATCAGTCAACTCAATAATTGCAAGGGCAACTAGTAATGGAGTGGCATGCATTACTCCGTTAATTGGGACAATGAACTTGTTTCCAACTAGACTAAGATTGACTGGCATGAATTTTTTTAGAATTCTAACTGCAATGTTTTTTTCTAGTTCAATTTTCTTTTCTTCTTTTTGGATCACCATTCTAATTGCAGTATACCAAAGCAAACCACCAAAAATATAGATCATCCATTGGAAGTTATCCAGTAACGATGCACCAACAAGAATCAATACTATTCTCATTGCAATTGCACTTAAGATTCCAAGTGAGAGAACTCGATGCTGGTACTTGTGAGGAATTCCCAAGGTAGTAAATACCAGCAAAAATACAAACATGTTATCTACGCTAAGCGATTTTTCTAGAGCATAACCAGTGACAAACTCTATCATCTTATCATTACCAAGTGTAAAGTAGATTACACCAGCAAAGATACCCGCAAGAGAAATCCAAGTGAGGGTCCAACCAAGAGCCTCTTTACTAGACATCACATGTTCTGTTTCAGTTGGCTTGGTTTTGCTTAGTTTTCTTTTAATTTTGTGTATTAAACCAAGATCAATTGCTATTGTAACTGATAGAATTACAAAAAAGATAATCCAAAGTTCTAATGTGATCACGCCGGATTCTATTGGCAAATTGATTCATTTTGTTTAGGTTGTGATTATAAATCAATCTTGAGATCTAGTTGGATTGGGATAAATGCGGTTCAAATTCTATACATATCTAAATTGGAACTGTTGCCAAGAGCATTTAATATGTCAGGATTGATCAAATCTAACAGAATCATTTTAGAAATTTTAAAATTTAGCTACATATAGCAAACAACATGATACAGAGAGAAGAATTAGAACAAATTTTGAATTTTGTAGCAAAAAGATGGCTAGAGATTACAAGAGAGGCAGACAACAAAGCCATGGGAACGCTGCCAAGCAATTTTTGGATGAATTCCGTGGGCGGAAAAGCAGGAAAAGGCAGATGGGTAACTGCATTAATGTATACAGAAAATGAATCAGATGCAAATGCATTCAAAGAGGTACTACTAAGATGGCAGACAAAAGGGATGGAAAAAAATCAATCCCCCGATCTAATACAAATTGGAAAAAAGAAATAGACTATTAATAATTGAAAAACTTGACAACCGTATTGTCAGAATTTTCAATTAAAGAAAAAAAGATTCTTTCTAATCATTTTTCAAATGTAGAAGATAATGTCTTTGCAATAACCACACCAAGACAAGTTGATCGAGGTGCATTGATGTCAAGGTATAGCAGAACAGACAAAAGCATGCGTAGAATATTTTTAGATGAATTTTTACAAAATAAAAATAGAGGAGAGGAATTTTACAATCGCGTACTCTTAGAATATGGAGATGATTCAGTTGCAGAATTAGGTGAAGCCCAAATTGCAATTGAAGGGCTCTCAAATATTGCAGTTAAGAAAATTGAAGACAGGAGAATAGGATTATCATATTTGGAAAAATCATCAAGATATGTAGCATGGAATAAAAAAATAAATGGGCAGTATAAATTCTATAGAGAACCAGTATTAATGAAATCAAAATTTGGAGATTTGTATTTAGATGCATGTAATTTTTCATTTGAGATTTATTCAAAAAATATTGAGCCCATGATAAAGTACATACGAGAAAAATATCCAATTGAAAAATATACTTTTAAGGACTCAAAAGATGGAACAGAAAAATCATTTTCCAAATTAAAAGAAGAAAATGATATTAAATCTGCAAATATGATTTACAATGGTTCAACAAAAGCAAAAGCATTGGATATTTTACGTGGACTTTTACCAGCATCCACATTAACTAATGTAGGGATTACAGGAAATGGACGTGCTTTTGAGTATCTCCTTACAATACTTGCGTCATCAGGACTTGAAGAAGAGCAAGATTTAGCCTCAAAAATCAAAAAAGAGCTTGATACTACCATCAAAGCTTTTGTCAGAAGAGCAGATGACAAATACGGTAAAGCATTTCAAAATTATCTACTACAGCTCAAAAAAACATCAAAAATAGTAGCAAAAGAAATCAAACCAAAAATAATTGTAGGAGTAAGAACACACCTAGTTGATTATGAATCAGAAAAAACAGCAATAGACAAAATCATTACAAGTATAATCTATGAACAGTCTCCAAGTACATCTTATAATATTATCATGCAGCAAGTAAAAAAATTATCAAATGAAAAGAAGAGAAAAATAATCAGTACATTTACAAAATTGCGTAAAAATAGACGCCATCGACCATCAAGGGCATTTGAAAATGTATACTATACATTTGATTTGCTCAATAATTTTGGAATGTTTAGAGATTTTCATAGACATAGAGCACTTACATTAGAAAGACAATTACTAACAACAGATCATGGATATAACATTCCAAATGAAATCAAAATTCTAGGAATTGAAAAAGACTATAGAGAGTGCATGGCTAAAACAAAACAAACATTTGATAAAATCAGAAAAAAGCATCCAGAACAGGGGCAGTATGTTGTTAACTTTGCCTACAACTATCCATATTTTATGAAATTTAATCTTAGAGAGGCATGTCATTTAATAGAATTAAGAACTGTTCCGCAAGGACACATTGATTACAGACAAGTTGCACAGCAAATGTTCAAAGAGATCAACAGAGTTCATCCCAATTTGAGCAAAATAATGAAATTTGTAGATTTAAAAGAATATGACTTGGAAAGATTTGAATCAGAAAAAAGGTCTGAAGAGAAAAGAAAGAACCTTAAAAAATAGAAAATATTCTAATACAATCAAAAAGAGATAGAGATATGGCAGATAAAATTGGAAAAACATCCAAAGAGTGGAAAGACACATTGACACCTGAACAATTTGAAGTGTGTATCAATAAGGGGACGGAACCGCCATTTACTGGAAAATATTACAACAGCAAAGAAAAAGGCACTTACAAGTGCGTCTGCTGTGGAGAAACATTGTTCAAATCAGATACAAAATATGATTCAGGTTCTGGATGGCCAAGTTTTTGGCAACCTCTTTCAGATGAAAAAATAGAATACATATCAGACACGGATTATGGGATTGTACGCACAGAGGTAAACTGTAAGAAATGCGGTGCACATTTAGGTCATGTTTTTGATGATGGGCCAAAACCAACCAATCTTAGATACTGTATTAACTCAATTTCACTTGAACTTGACAAAAATGATGGGTGAAAAAATAGCATCAGTCACTCGTGGGCACATAAACCAAGAGAATTCAAAAATTATTAATAAAACACAATCAATGATAAGAAAATCAAAGAAGCAAAATGAGTCACAATAACAAATCAGAAAGGAAAGAAGGAATTTGAGAATAATACTTTGTGGATTTGGCGTTGTTGGGCAAAGCTTGGTAAAATTATTTGATTCAAGATCAGAGGATCTTTATGCAAAATATGGATTAAAACCACGGGTTGTAGGTGTCTTTGATAGTAAAGGTAGTGCTGTAGATACATCAGGACTGGAATTAGAAAGACTGATAGAAGTAAAGAAAAAATTTGGAACCGTAAAAAACTATGCTAACACAAAAAATAACATGTCAGGAATAGACATGATCAAGAACTTAGATGCAGATGTTGTAATTGAGACTACTGCCAGCAATTACAAAGATGCAGAACCAGGAATGACGCACATAACAACTGCAATGAAAAGAAGAATGCACGTAATATCTGTAAACAAAGGTCCGTTAGCATTAGCATTTCCATCATTAATGGAACTAGCAACTTACAATCAAGTTATCTTCAAGTTTAGTGGAACAGTAGGTGGAGGGACACCAATTTTGGATTATGCAAAAAATAGTCTTAAGGGTGAAAGAATAATGTCTTTTTCAGGTATCCTAAATGGAACGACAAATTATATTTTAACAAATATGGCAAATGGATTATCATTTGTTACTGCTTTAAAAGATGCAAAAGACAAAGGGTATGTCGAAGCAGATGAATCATTAGATTTGGATGGATTGGATGCAGCTGCAAAATTAGTAATTCTTGCAAATTGGGTCATGGACATGAAAGTGACAATGCCAGATATCAAATGTAAAGGAATACGCAACGTAACAACAGAGGATATTAAAAAAGCAAGTAAAAACAATTGTGCTGTAAAATTAATTGCTTCATGCAATAAAGAGCTGATAGTAGAACCAAAAGAAGTATCGGTGGATGATCCATTGTGTGTCAATGGAACATTAAACGCAATTGCATTTACATCAGAACATTCTGGCACTCAAACAATTATTGGAAAAGGAGCAGGTGGAATGGAAACGGCAAGCTCTATCCTCAGAGATTTGTTAGACATCAGACAAGAGATAGCAAAAATTTGAAATCCAATTTAATCTCAAAAAGTGAGACAGTAGATCTACTAAAAACAGTCTCAGAAAAGTGGAGAATTGAATTTCCAAAAATAAAAAACCTCAAAGTACACCAAATTGCAGATGAAGCACAAATAATCACAGGTCAAGGAATAAAAATTTTGAAGATTAATAATGAGTATTTACCATTTTTATCAGAAACACAGTTGCTTGAAAAATTTCCTCATGTAACAGTAGACATGGGAGCAGTGAAGTTTATGTGTAAAGGAGCAAATGTAATGAGACCTGGAATCAAAAGTCACAACGAATTTGAAAAAGAAAAGATAGTTTGCATTATTGAGGAGTCACAGCATAAATTTCTTGCAGTTGGAAAATCTCTTGTTTCAAGTTCAGAATTAGAAAATATGGAAAAAGGAGAAGTCGTAAAAAATATGCATTACATTTCAGATAAGTTTTGGGAAATAGGAAAAACTATTTACGATTAATTTAACTATATTTTTTCTGTGAATTCTTTGGTGCCATCTTTAGTGATAACAAGTATATCAAGTCCATCACCGCTTGCAGAATCTCGAAGTGCTGCAGAGCGAACAGCCCTTTTTGCTAAATCTATTGCTTCTTCTTGAGTCATGTTTGGTTTGAATTGAGGATCTAAAACACCCAATGCCATTTCAGCACCTGTCCCAACTGCAGCATATTCATCTGGAAGAACAGAACCTAATGGGTCAAGAGTATACATGATGGGCTTGTCAACTACACCGCCAACAATGACCTGAGTCAATAATGGAAAGTATCTTCTCTCATACATCATATTTGACATCATTTTAGCTACAGTGTTTGGTGGAACATCTCTTTTTAGTTCCATTTTTCTAATTTTTGCAAGTGCTGCTATTTGTAATGTTAAAATTTGCATATCAGCTACAAGACCGGCACATGTTGCTCCCACTTTGGAAGTAATTGAAAAAGTCTTTTTTGAAGACTTGCTCACAAGGAAATTTCCAAATGCGATCCTTTTTTCACTTGCAAGAACTATACCTCCATTAAAAGTAATTCCTACAGCCGTTGCGCCTGGCATGTACATGGACATATTTGAAATGATTTCAGAGCATAATAAAGGGCTTTCTCCTTTTGGATACAAAAAATAAGATAAAATATTTTATACGTTAAAAAATAAAATATTGTATTGACTGAAGCCAGCATTCACAATACAAAATTAAATGACATTACAAATTTTGGCATCAGAGCAACAATAGGAGTGATTTTCATATTACATGGTTCAGGAAAGCTAAATCCAGGATTTGTGGGATTTCTAACAGAACGATTGGGATTTCCTCCAGAGATGCAAATACCAATTGCATTAGCAGAGACAATACCAGGAATATTGTTAATTACAGGTATCTTTACACGAATCTCTGCATCTATGTTAGCCATAGTTATGCTTGGTGCAATATTCTATGTCAAAAAAGCAACCAGTCTAACTGGAGAAGGAGGATTTGAGTTTGATCTGATATTACTTGCAAGCATATTAGTAGTAATTACTGCAGGTCCAGGAAGAATTTCACTTGCACATGTTATTAAAAAATTACCTAGATGTCTTCATTAGTCTTTTCCAAATTTTTCCATTATAAGACAAATACATTTTGTGGTTTTTTTCAATAAATCAACTCTAGCAAATTCATTTGGGGAGTGGATACGAGAAAACATGTAGGTGCTACCAATTGAGATGCAAGGAGCATTTAGGGCATTTACAAAAGAGTGCATTGGTCCAGTTCCTGCATTTGAAACATTAAGAACTGATTTTCCAAATGATTGATCAGCTGCTTCTTTAACTTTAGAAACAAATGGATCAGATGGATTTGTTCGTGCAGCTGATTCGCCATGAAAAATTTTGATTAATACATCCTCATATCCTTTTGATTTCAAATGCTTTTTCAATCGGAGAATTTGTTTTTTTGGATCCATTTTAGGAACTAGTCTAAAATCAATTTTGACTAGTGCCTCTCCAGGAAGTACAGTTTTTGCGCCATTTCCAGTATAGCCTGAAACAAATCCGGCAATATTACAAGTTGCACCACCAACCAGAGCTTTTTTTGCACTCAATCCGTGCATGTTGCCCACAAATGATTTTATTCCAAATTCTTTTTTGAAGGATTTTTCATCAAAAGGTTCTTTTGAAATTATTTCTAAATCTTTTTTTGAAAGTGGGGTTATTTCTTTATACCAATCTTTAATGAGAATTTTTCCAGTTGAATCACGTAGTGTTTGTACAGCTTCAATTAATCGCCATGCAGGATTTTTTATCAAAACAGCCAAGCTTGAATGTGCATCACGAATTGATTCCTTTACAGATAATTCAACATAGAGTAATCCCTTCATTCCAAGACCAATGATAGGTCTATTTTGTGAATCAACATAACCAAATTCCCAAATTACACCATCACATGAAAATTTCTTTTGATATTTTTTTAGATATTGATCAATGTGTGCACTACCTATCTCTTCCTCGCCTTCAATTACAAATTTAATATTACATGGAATATCTCCAATAGTTTTCAAATATGCCTCGACTGCCTTTATTCTAGTGATTAGTTCACCCTTATCATCAGATGAGCCTCTACCAAAAATTTTATTCCCTTTTATTTTTCCGCTAAATGGGGGATCATCCCACAACTCAAAGGGCTCTACAGGTTGGACATCATAGTGATTATAAAACATCAAAGTCTTGTTTGGATTCTTTTTTGATTTTACCTCTCCATATACAATCGGTGCCACATTTTTTAGTCGCAAGAGTTCAGATTTTATTCCAGATTTTTCTAGTATTTTTTTTACTAGTTGTGCACATTCTTCAATTCCTTCATTTTTTGCAGAAACACTTGGTTGCTGAATTAGTGTTTGTAAGTCAGAAATTAAATTATTCATATGTGTATCAATATGCTTGAGATAATGCATTTTATTCACACAATTCTATCAAATGGTTTCATGACATTTGGGAGTTCATCTAATAGATCCATAGATGTCATGTGTAACCCAAACTTCTTTTGAGTTGCTTTTCCAGCCAAACCATTGATAAAAGTTGCAGCTGCCGCAGATTCTAAAGCATTACGATTTTTTGCCAACATTCCAGCAACTAATCCAGATAAGACATCGCCTGTTCCACCCACAGTCATTGCAGGGGTTTTTTTCTCATTGAGATATGTTGTAGTACCATCAGAAATAATATCAGTTGCACCTTTAAGCAAAACAGTAATTCCATTATCTTTAGCATTTTTTTCAACCAATGAGATTCGGTCTTTTTTAGAATCTGGAGGTATTGTCCCAAATAAGTGCTTAAACTCTCCAGCATGAGGTGTTACTACAACATTTTTGTTAGACAAAAGTGGCAACACATCAGGAACAAGAGCACT
>JANPCQ010000167.1:0-3594 GCA_031431055.1 Nitrosarchaeum sp. | reverse complement strand
TTGCTCTATTTCTTTTCTGATAAATTTAGCAATTTTTTCTTTTTTTATCCATCCTGAAGAAATTACTTTATGTGAATCTACAATTAGTACTTCATTACTTTCAGAATTCTTTCTATATCTAATTGAACCGATATCGTTTGCTACAATCATATCTGCATCTGATTGATTTATTTTTTTCCTAGCTAGTATAACTAACTCATTTTTTGACAGATTTGTCTCTGCTTTAAAACCAACCAAAAAAACATT
Organism: Nitrosarchaeum sp.; assembly: GCA_031431055.1. Classification (GTDB taxonomy): domain Archaea; phylum Thermoproteota; class Nitrososphaeria; order Nitrososphaerales; family Nitrosopumilaceae; genus Nitrosarchaeum. Next base: position 3,348 of record JANPCQ010000167.1, on the reverse strand, counting down.
TTTTTGATATTTTTTAATTTGATCAATGATTTTTGGTGTTTTTTTGAGGCTAATTTTTATTTTATTTTGGGTGCTTTTTATTTTATTTTTACTAGGGTTCTCTGGAGTATAATCTGATATAGCAGCTGCCATTATTACTATGTCAAATTCTTTACTCATCTCTTTTTTCACAACATCGAACATTTCTTTACTTGTAGAAATTTTAATTATTTTTGCACCATTTGGTGGTTTTTCAACTCCAGGACCATAAACTAATGTAACTTTAGCTCCTGAGGAGATTAATTCTGAAGCCAACAATACACCAGTTTTTCCTGAACTTTGATTTGTAATTACACGAATAGGATCAATATACTCAATTGTTGGCCCTGCAGTCATTAACACTTTTTTATTTTTTAAAATAGATGAAAATCCAAATTTTCTTAATACATACTCTAAAACATCTTCTGGTTCAGATGCTTTTGCTTTTCCTTCAATCATTTGTGGTGTTAGGAATTCAATTTTATTTTTTAAAAATTCTATATTCTTTTTTACAGCTGCATTATCATACATGGCTGCATGCATGGCAAGACACATCAAAATTGGAATCTTTGATCCAAATCCTACTGTAAGAACTGTCGATATTGGTGTATCATCAATACCATTAGCTAATTTTCCAAGTGTATTTGCAGTAGCTGGATAGACTATGATAAGATCTGATTGATTATAATCTGCTAATTTGATATGTTCTAGTTCTCCTGTTAATTTTGTTATAACTTCGTTTCCAGTTGCCCACTTGAAATAATCTGGCTGTACTAGTTTTGTGACTGCGTCACTTGTAACACAGGTCACATCAGCACCATGTCTCATTAGTAATCTTGCTAACTCAATTGCTTTGTATGCTGCAACACTTCCTGCAACACAAAGAACAATTTTTCTCTCAGAGAGTTCAACACCATAAGAACCCACAATATCTAATGAAGGATGATTCTTTTTCTTAATAATTTTCTTTTTAGCTACCAATTTGCTCTCGTAATTTTTTAAACTCATCATCATCCATTGAAAACCAATTCTCTTGAGTAGGAAACGTGCCTGATTCTACATCATTTTTATAGTTTTCAAGTGCTTTTACAATATCCTCAGATAAATTCAAGTATCTTTTTGCAAATCTTGGTTTGATTTTTTCAAACATGCCCAACAAATCTTGTACAACTAATACCTGACCATTACAACCAACACCTGAACCAATTCCAATAGTAGGTACACTGATAGTTTCAGAAATTATTTGTGCAACTTCATGACTTATCATTTCCAATGCAATACTGAATACACCCGCTTCTTCAAGCTCTTTTGCATCTTCAATTAGTTTTATTGCAGTATCTTTTGTTCTTCCTTGTACTTTATATCCTTCTGATAACATTGTTGTTTGTGGTTGTAAACCAATATGACCCATTACTGGAATTCCAACGTCTACAATCGCACTGATCGTTTCTGACATAGAAATTCCCCCCTCAAGTTTCACTGCATCAGCTCCTGCTTTTATTAGTCGCCCTGAATTTTTTATTGCATCTTCAATGCTTGCTTGATATGACATAAACGGTAAATCTGCAACTAACAAAGAATTTTTTCTTGCCCTACTGACTGCTTCTGTAAACATACACATTTGGTCCATTGTTACAGGAATAGTATTTTCATAACCAAGCATTACCATTCCTGCACTATCCCCAACAAGTAGTATATCTATTCCAGATTTATCACATAATGATGCAAGTGTATAATCATAACTCGTAATTGCTGAGATCTTTTTTCCATCTTTTTTCATTTTAATAATGTCATAAACTGATTTATGCAATATGTAGCCTCCTTGTTAGATTATCTCTAATTTCAATAATATTATCTGAGAGATTTTTTTTGTTATTAAAATCATGAACAATTTTTTCAAGTGTTTTCTTATTCTTGTTTGATAATTTTTTACATGTTATAGTTAACAAATCCATTGCTCGTGTAACATTATCTACTATTGTTATGTTGGAAGTTTGTGAAGTTCTTGAAAGTGGATTTAGATCAAATGTTATGACTATTTTTCCAGCTTTTCTTAATGCCATAGTTCTATCACCATCCTCTAATGGAACAATCACCACATCTGCTGCAAAAATCCCATTTTTATCAACTATTCTTCGTGCCGAACCCAATCCTGGTAATGTAGTTAATAAATTACGATTTGTACCTAAAATCTCCTTTGCACCACTCTTTTTGAGAGTCTTTATGATGTTCTGTTTTCGTTTCTCATTAGCATAAAACAGGTTTACTTCGATTTTTGCCCTTGATGTATTGGCAAGCCTGACTATTTCTTTTGGACATAGTGCAACAATATTACCATTGACAGAGATTACAGGTAAATCTGCCAAAAGAATTTGCGCAGCAGCTGCTCTGATTGCTAGTTTTGCAGTCTTGCTTGTTTTTTCACCAAGTAAATAATCAAAAGCCTCTCCTCTACCATGTGCTAAGAGACCTTCTTTAGCTACTAATCCCTGATCAAATCCAGTAACAAGTTTTTCTCTAATTAAAAGAGACTTTGCTCTAGGATGCGATTTTGGAATTAAAGACATTAATATTCAATTAATTACTGAGTACTCTTGCTCCCAGATTATCTAATTCTGATTTTATGATTATTCCTTCAGGATATTTTTCTAAAATTTGTAGAACATAATTTTCTTTCTCTTTTGGTATCATTGTAAAAACAGTTTCACCAAATAGTGCAACACCACATTTTATTTCATTTGAAGCCAATTCTTGAATAAATTTTTCCATTCTCAAAGTCATTACTTGAACATATTTTGCAAATTCCAAAGACATATCCTGAAAATGTTCATAATTCTTTGATTCTAATAATCTGTTTACCATTTCTCCACCAAGACCATTAATTTGCGAAAGACGTTCTTTGATGAACTTATTTGTTGAAATTGGTGAAAAACAAATCATAATTATGGAAATATCTTTTGTATTGATTTTTTCTACTTGACCTATTCCTGGCGCTCCCGGTTTAATTCTTATTTCAAAACCACCATGATATGATGCCAAAACATCACCTAATCCTGTCTTACAATTTATCTCTGCATTATGTGCAATCTGACCAATAACTGTATGCTCTAATCTTGTTTTAAGTGCATGATCTAGTGCATATGATAATGATAATGCTACAGCACTGCTAGAACCTAAACCATATCCAACTGGTATGGTGATCTCATGTTGAATATTAAAAAATATATTTTCAAAATTTCCAAGCTTCAGAAATTCATTTAATACATATTCTGAAACATCTGTCTTATCTGATTGATAGCCTACAGTAGTAATTTTAAAGTTAGAATTTTG
>JANPCQ010000166.1:0-2598 GCA_031431055.1 Nitrosarchaeum sp. | reverse complement strand
ATTGATACAGGTAGTGCAAAAAAAGATGGAAACTTGGGATATTTTACAAAAGGAATGATGGTAAAGCCATTTGAAGAAGCTGCATTCAAATTGCAAATTGGGGAAATGTCAGAGCCTATTAAATCAGAATTTGGATATCACATAATCAAAAGATTGGGATAACACAAAAAAATTCAAAATAAGAATAGTTTAGAATTAGAGAAATGCGTCCAATCCTGTTTTTTGTGATTCAATTTCTTGATTTTTTTGTAATACCTTTGTCATCTTCTCCCCCATGGATTTTGCAGCAGTCATCTTTCGTTTTCCAATCCAATAATAGGTCTCATCTATTGTATTTTTTGCAATAAGCACAACTAATTTACCAGTGTCTTTTCTTCCAGTTCTGCCTCTTCTTTGGACATAACGAATTGAGCTTGGAACGTTATCATAAAAAATAACTTGATTTACTTCAGAAATATCCAATCCCTCCTCACCCACACGTGTTGCAACTAACACTCGAAATAGTCCATCACGAAAGTTCTGTACAGTTTGGATTTGCTTTTTTTGTTTTAATCCAGTCTCTCCAGACTTTCCAATTAGTATTCCAGCAGATACTCCCATTTCAGTTAATTTGTTAAAAATTACATCAACTGAATCACGATAGCTTGTAAATATCAGAGATTTTCCTTGGACAGATTCCACGATTTCTTTTAGTTTTGGAATTTTGGGGTGCTCTATTCCTTTTGATTGTGCATCTTTTGCAAGATGTATCGCCCTTGTAAAATTATGATCAATTTCAAATAGTTCCTTTATCCCTACGCCTTTTTTTATTTTTGCACGTTCACAGAATTTCAAAAAAGATGTTATTCCATGAGCCTCCAAAATACTCAAGGCATAATGAATTCTAATTGCAGTGAATAGTGGTTTTGCAGATCGTCTGTTTTGATTCAGTACAAACTGTCGAATCCGCAATAAAGCAGATAGCGATTGTTGCTCTGCCAATTTAATTCCATTTTTTCGGAGAGTGTCATATCGCTCATCTAGAGATAATTTCAGTAAGGTTTGAATTGCTTTCATTTCAGGCGGAAGTTCTACACTAATCCATTCAGTGTTTGTCTCTTGAGTGTAGGGTTTTACATCAGGACTATCTTCAGTCCTTTCCGCTACACTTGAAATTCGTAGTTTAGTGAGAAGTTCAGTTGCTTTGTCTTTTTCACTTGGAAGTGTTGCAGTCATTCCAAGAATTCTTGAAGTGGAATTTGCAAATCTCTCTGCAATTCCCGAATATGCATAGTCACCTACAGTTCTATGAACTTCATCATATATCACCAAACTAAATTGTTCTGGAGAAACAAGTTGTCTATCTAAATCATTTTTTGTAATTTCAGGAGTGGCACATATTACGCTGCTATTCCAAAGTTTTGTTCTTTTTGGGATTGGGTCTTCTCCGGTGATAAGTGAGATATCATCAATGGTAAGATTTTGTTTTAAGAATTCATAATGTTGATTCACTAAAACTCTAGTTGGTGCTAAAAATAAAACACCACCTGTGCCTTTTGAGAGATATTCTGCGATTACTTGCAAGGCAATAGCAGTCTTTCCTAGACCAGTTGGTAATACCACAATACAGTTTTCCTGCATTGCCTGATTTGCAAGATTTATCTGATAGTCTCTTTTTTCAATTGAATTTTTTTGTACATATTTTTTGTCAATGTATTCCAAATATCTCTGAACTAAAGTTAGATTTTATTGATTTTATGCTTTCGTGTAGTCAAATACTACATTGTTGTCATTATTGAGTAATAAAACCATATTTTGCTAACTTGGGTGCAAAATGGACTTTTATGTATAAATTTTCATTTGTCAACATGATAAAGGCAGAAACAAATCAATTCTTTTTGTTAATATGTCAAATCTTCAAGTCATAATGTCTTTTTCAAGTAAGGCAACACATCAAAATATTGATTTCAGATAAAATATCAAATCATTATCTAAAGAGGGTTGGGTCAAGTTGAAAACAAGTAGAAGATGGATGTTTTTTGTCTTACCAGCCAGCATAACAGCCGAAGGATTACATATTGTCATACCATTGTATGTTCTTTTTCTTGGCGGTAATGTAGTAGATGTCGGTATTGTGATAGGACTTCATTATGCATTATCAGCAATTGGAGCAGTTTTTTGGGGCAAAGTTATTGACAAATACCACGTAAAGAGAGCAATATTGTTTATTTGTTTTTCAGCAATTACAATTTGTAGTATTGGATTATTTTTGACTGTTGATTTGAATATAGTTTTTATAATTTCATCCGTTGCAGGGTTTTTCATTATTGGAAAAAACCCAGTAACACAAGTTCTAGTAATGGAGTCAGTCTCAAATAATCAATGGAGTAGACTGTTTACACAAATTTCAATCATAACAAGTTTGGGAAGTCTGACTGCATTTTTAGTTGGTTCTATTTGGGACACATTTTTTGATCTTAGACCATACTTCCTCTTTTGTGCAATGATAAGTGTAATTGCAACAGTTCTAAGTGTTGGAGTAGGCAGTAAAAGCACTATAGAAAGGCATACAATAGTGCATTCAATACATGGAATAAGACATATTTTTGATCACACCAG
>JANPCQ010000165.1:0-3716 GCA_031431055.1 Nitrosarchaeum sp. | reverse complement strand
ATAGAAAAAATCTTTGGCGAAACTATTGAGAAATAGTTGTCACTATAACTCCGTTCTCATTTGGAATAAAAGTATGTTCTGCCTGAGCAACTCTTTGCTCATTTATTTCAATTAATATTGGATATGCCTGAACTGCTTTTTTACTTACCAGTTGTTCTAATAGTTCCCTGGCTTTCTTTTCCTCCCAATCTTTTGTAATCCATCTTAGTGCAAAAGGCAACATGTTGAATTTTTCCCAGATATAGTCAAGTAATCTATCTGCTTCATCGTTTTTTGTTTTTTTTCTTGAATTTAATGCAAATATGTTTTTTATCTTTCCATTTCTTACAAATCCTCCTCCTTTTTCTGTAGTGACAAATGGTTCACACGCATAAGCTGTATTTTCTGCTAGTGTGAATCCCCCAACTGACCAAATATTTGGAATGGATCTTCCTGCATGTATTGTATATTGCCCTAAAGAATGACCACTAAGATTTGCAATTGGCTTGAATCCAGTTTGTTTTATTGTTTTTTCTATAGTTCGTCCAATATCGCTTGCTTTGACTCCTACTTTTATCATGGACATTGCATTGCTTAATGCTTCTTCTGCAGCTTGAATCAATCCCTCAAATTGTGCATCTTGGCAAACTGTAACTGCAGTATCTGCAATGTATCCATTAATTTGTGTGCCAAGATCAATTTTGACCAAATCAGAATCTGTAATTGTTATTGGATCATTTGGTTCTGCTGTATAGTGAGCCGCTATTTCATTGATACTTACATTTACTGGAAATGCGCATTTTGCTCCACGTTTTTTAATTTGATTTTCCACTTCTTCACAAATTTCATAAACTGTTTTTCCAACCCAATTTCTTTCTCTTACCATCTCTCTTACTTCCGCAGCAATTTTTCCTGCTTTGGTATAATCATCTAACTGCAATCTTTTCTGTTCTTTTGTATGCCTTTAAAATGATTATCTGTCAAGCTTAAATTGGGCGGCTTTTAGGATTTACTGGGATCGTGGTCTAGCTTGGTATGATTCTGCGTTTGGGACGCAGAGGTCGTGTGTTCAAATCACGCCGATCCCACACTAAATCATTATCTTATTATCAAATCATGTTCTAATTTTGTTGCCGAGCAATGAGGAAGAGTTAGAGTAATGACTTTGATATGAAGTAAAACTAATGGCTCTGAGCTCCGGCATGTTTTTATGAATTATGTCTGGTTTTAATTTTGTTGAATTTTGAAAAACGCGATATTATTTTGATTGTTGGTCTTTTGCTTTTTATGATTGGATTGATTCCTTTCATGGCACCAATATATGCGGCTTTAATTGTAATTGTTATTTATTTTGGAATAAAATTCTATGTAGGAAATAGAAAAAAATCTATCGAAAAAGAACTAGGAGAAGGCATATGTGCTGATTGTGGTTCTAAAATATCTAATCAAAAATGCCCAAACTGTGATTCTGTAAATGAATAACTTTGGAAAAATGAGATCTGACAATATTGCTATAGGCAACATCATAATACTAGATTAAAGTAAAAACAATGCAAAACGATAGATTATCAGAATGGTTTGTTCCAAAATTTGGTCCTAGGAATTTTAGACTAGCTATAGGAATTTTGTTTTTGCCTTATACTGGAATGGTAATATCCTTTGTAATTTGGGGTTCTCTTTCAGTAGAATCTAGTCTGGATAGATTATTATCGATTGGGTTACTCTATTTTTTTGCAATTGGGGTATCTGCACATTGCCTTGATGCCTTGGGAAGTAAGAAAAAGCCTTGGGGAAACCTATCTAGGACCAATCTCTGGTTAGCATCTATTGTTTCTCTGATTTTGTCATTTTCCATTGGAATGTATTATGCGTTTTTAGATTCTTGGATGTTATTTCCAATAGGGGCGATCGAAATATTTTTTCTTTTTGCATATAATCTTGAATTGTTTCATGGTAAATTTCATAATAATACATCGTTTGTCATATCTTGGGGAATTTTACCTGTTTTTGCAGGAGCAGTAATTCAATCAAATTCAATATCTTTTGAAACGATAATATTTTCTATAATTGCTAGTCTTGCAAGCTATATCTTGATAACTACCTCCAGAAAATATAAAATTCTAAAGCAACAAAATACGCATTATGAAATATTTTATAAAAAAGAAATTATTCTCAAACTTGTTAGCTCTATTGTAATATTTGGAACAATTATCTTTTTTGTATTAAGACACCTTTTAATTGTTTAAAACACAATAATACTATATGAATACAATTTCTGAAGATTTGTTAAATAGAATATTAGATGCCCCTGTAGGTCAAATGGTTACTGTTCTTGGTGAGATATTAAATTGCAATATACATTTAGAAGTAATAGAACAAAATGCTATCACGCCTCACCAATTTGTGAGAAAGATTGCAATCATGGCAAATGAATTACCAGTGATTAAAGCATACGTAGAATTTGATTCCACTGTTTTACCTGAATCTATTGTATCTGATCTTTTAAAGAAAAAGCGGGGAGTAGGGGATATTCTTAATATCAATAACATCAAAGCAACTCGAAATGTGATCTACTTTAACCGTAATCCTGATGATGCTTTGGTCTTAAGGAAATATGAAATAATTCACAACGGAATTGTGTGGTTTACTATTTTAGAAGAAATTAGATTAGATAATCTTGGTTCCAACAATAATAGCTGAAGTTCCAAATGTCAAATCTTGTTTGCAAACTTTTAATCCATTATTTTTCATAGTCTTTTCATATTCTGTTACCCAATTTGTGGTTCTTATGAGGTGAGGTAAACTAACAAATACTTTTTTCCAATCTGGGACAAAAAATCCTACTAAATAAAGTATGTTAAAGTAAAAGTTCCACATTTTCCTTACAAATTTATTTTTCGGATATGTAAAATCATGCAGAATTATTTTTCCGCCAATATTAAGATGTTCAATACAATTTTTGATTAAAACATCCGATATGCAATATTTAGGTAAATACGATGCAGTAATGCAATCAAATTTTCTTCCCAGATTTAGTTTTTCTGCATCCTGATTTACAAATGAAATATTTTGATATGATTTTAATTTTTCTTTTGCTTTTTCAATATAGTTTTTTGTAATGTCTAGTCCGATGATTGTGGATTGTGGAATTTTATCTGCAATTTGTTTTGTAAGAATACCAGTACCGCATGCAAGATCCAACACTGTTTTTTCAGTGGATAGTTGTTCTAAAATTTTATTTTTCCACGCATTATCTTTACCAAACGTAGTCCAGTATACTATTTTATCATACGAATTAGCAGTATTAGTAAAAAACGTTGAAACTAAATCTTTTGGATTTTCACTACTCATGGTTGGTTGTTGTTTCTCAAGTTTATGAGTTAATGGGTTTCAATATTTTTTTACATACATTTCAAGTTGTTTACTATTAATAGAAATAACAAACAAATATCCATGATCCTCCAAATCCTGTTTTTATTTCACCAGAATACGTTTACTTTGGGTAGTAATCAACTAGTAAAAACATCAATGGTATGAAAGTTGGTGTTGGAACCATAACATAGAGTTGTCATTGGATAACTACTTGGTTTTGATTACTGCCTATTTTATCTCTAATAATTAAATTCTAACATATTTTTGATTTCATAAATTCTTAGGTTAATCAGATATTGAGAAAGGCTTAAGTTTTTGCTGATTAATATTAAACAATGGGAATTTTTGATGGGTTAACAAAAAAC
>JANPCQ010000164.1:0-4584 GCA_031431055.1 Nitrosarchaeum sp. | reverse complement strand
GATGAAAAAGGCGTCATCGTACTTGGTGCAGGTCCTTACCGTATTGGTAGTAGTGTGGAATTTGATTGGGGTACTGTAAACATGGTTTGGGGATTACAAGAAAACGGCGAAAAAAATGTCTCTGTTGTAAACTGTAATCCTGAAACTGTTTCCACTGATTATGATATTTGTAGCAGACTATACTTTGAAGAATTAACTTTGGAAAGGATTTTGGATATTGTAGAATTTGAAAATCCAAAAGGTATAGTTACTTGTGTTGGAGGTCAAACCGCAAATAATTTGACATTAGGTCTTGCAAAAAATGGTATTAACATAATGGGTACTGCTGCATCTGATGTTGATAGAGCAGAAGACCGTTCCAAATTTAGTGCAGAATTAGATAAATTACATATTCAACAGCCTAGATGGCAAGCATTTTCAAATATTGCTGAGGCAAAAAGTTTTGCACAAGATGTAGGATTCCCAGTAATTGTCAGACCTTCATACGTGTTATCTGGGGCTGCAATGAAAGTTGTATGGTCTCAAGATGAATTAAAAAAATATGTTAAAGAGGCAACAGACGTATCTCCTGATCATCCAGTTGTTATCTCAAAATTTATGCTAAATTCATTAGAAGTTGATGTTGATGGAGTTAGTAATGGAACTGATGTTATAATTGGAGCTATAGTTGAACACATTGAAAGTGCAGGTGTCCATTCTGGTGATGCTATGATGTGCATTCCACCATGGCGATTAAACAACAAAACTATTGAAACTATAACTGAATACTCTACAAAGATTGCAAAAACGTTTAATATTAAAGGACCGTTTAATTTGCAATTTCTAATTCATGATGATCATGTATATGTAATTGAATTAAACATAAGGGCATCTCGTTCTATGCCTTTTGTATCAAAACTTGTTAAGACAAATCTTATCTCACTAGCAGCAAAGGCAATCTTGGGTAAACCTCTACCTAAATTACCTGAAAATAAATGGCAAAAAATTCACAATTTTGGAATAAAGGTACCTCAATTCTCATTTATGCAACTAGAGGGGGCAGATATTAGACTAGGGGTAGAAATGCAATCTACTGGCGAAGTTGCATGCTTTGGCACAAGCTTTTACGATGCGTTAGCTAAAGGGCTTACTTCTGCAGGATATACTCTCCCAAGTACAGGTACAGCACTTGTTACAGTAGGTGGTTCTCAAAATAAAGAAAAGTTACTGCAACCAATCGCACGATTGAAAAGTCTTGGATTTAAAATACTTGCAACTGAGCATACTGCAGAATTTTTTGAAGAAAAGATTGGTGATGTTGAAGTTGTTCACAAAATCTCAGAACCTACAAGAAAACCTAACATTGCAGATTTGCTTTATGAACGAAAGATAGACTTTATCATAAATATCCCCAGCACATCAACCCTTGAAAAATATGTTGGAATGCTTGAGGATGAATATCAAATTAGAAGAAAATCCATTGAACTTGGAATTCCTGTTCTTACAACTATTGAGCTAGCCGATTCTTTTGTAAAGACTCTAGAATGGCTCCGAGATAATAAAACAACAAAAGACCCTATTGAACCCTATGATAAAATAGAATAGTGAACATTTGTAACAAAAATTGATTCTTGATTTGGATTCAGCTATAACACTTGATCAATTATTGATTCATCTCCAATAATTGTTCCATCCATTGTAATTATTCTGGCAGATGATACTTGTTTGATTTTTTCTATTATTGGAGAAATTGATTTTTTATATTTTTTTTTGTGCGTTGCATAAAAATATCTATTAAATGATGGAATGATTGTTATCTCTATGTCTCCTGATTTATTTGGAAAAATATTTTGCTTTTCTGTCTTTATTGAAACCCACACTCTTTGTCCATTTAATACTGAATCTTCTTGAAAAAATACTGGATGTACATGACCCATGATAATTTTATCTACATGGGAAAAATTTTCTGAAGGCATGGTATGTCCATGTGTAAGTAAAATGTTTTCTTCTACCATTCCAATTGAACTAATCATTGAAATATTTTCTGGAACTAGTCTCTGTATGTTTGCATCATGATTTCCAGGAATTAATATTATATCGCATTTTTGTTTAATTCTATTAAAAAATAATGGAACCTCGTCCCATTCACTTTTTGAGATGTTTTTGATGCTAGATTTTATATCTCCTAATAAAATAAGTGAGTCTGGTTTTTCTGAATCAATAACACTTGATAATTCCTCTATTGTCTCATTGATTGATGTATTTTTTCCAATAAAGATCTCATTTGATGCAAGGGTACTTTCAAACCCAATATGAATATCTGTAACTATGAGATTCTTTTTTCTCCCCTCTAAAACCATTATTGGTTTTGATGGAATTATTCTTGTTTTGAGCATCAAAGATATACAATAGACAACGGATTAAATTCTTGTGAACAAAGATTCTGAAAGAATCGAATCTATAGTTTCTGAAAAACGCGTTAAATTACATCTTTTTGAACCCAGTCAAAGAAAAATTTGGACTGTGGTTGGAAAAGGTAAGGAACATTGGTTAGATCCTGACGCTCAATATTGTTCATGTCCTGGATATTATTTTGGTAGATTAAATGGAAAAACAATTTGTTATCATTTAGAATCTGCATATTTGGCTAAAAAAGAAAATAAAATAGAAACAATTAGATTTTCTGATGAAGAGTATGATGATTTTCTTTCAGGGTTGATTTCAGATTTATAAAAATTCTATTATTAGAACTTGTTAATAACTAGAAATAATACAAAATAATTATGGATGAAAATCAATACAATTCTCTAATTGAAAAAATTGCAACAATGATGGAAAAAGATGGATTATCTGTTGATGAACAAAATATCCAGAAACTACAAAAATACAAAGACCATGCAAAATCTAATTCAAATCTAAATGATGAGGACACAACAAAGTTAGTCTATGAATCATTGCTTTATTTAAAATTAAAAAATTTAGATTCTGGTGACCCTCTTCAAAAGGGTGATGAATTTGGTGCTGGATTCAGCTAGTTCTATCCTAACGGAATAGTTTCAATGTCCTCTTTTGAAACACCTTTCCAAAGTCCAATCACTCCTTCTGGTTTTACTTCTTCAACTTTGGTTATGTGCTGAATTTTTATGTGATCTGGGGTAGGTGGCATCCAAAGCATTGCCATATAATCGCCAACATTTCCAACTTTGCTTGGTAATGCCATGATGATTTTCTCCTTTGAGAATCCTTTTGAGACTAGGATACTTACTGCTTTTTCTTGCAGATCCATTCTTCCATGCGTGAATAGGTAGACATTTTTTTGACTGTCAATTTTTACCATAATTTGTTTTGATATCTTAAACTAATCAATCTTTCCTGATCTAATCTCTCCAAAAAGGGTTAAATTAGAATAAACAAAATTTTGATCTGTGAAAATATTCACCGTAGGAAGCAAATCCTTTGTTACAAGCTTCCAATTAGCAGGAGTGCATGGAATAATCTCAGATACACCTAAAAAAACATTAGATGAAATTAAGAAACTAACTGATGATTCTGACGTTGGATTAATTTTGGTAAGTGATGACATGACTGAATCTATTAGTGATGAGCTAACTACACTTCGAGCAGCAAAATCCACTCTGGTTTTTGCATTACCCTCAGTGGGAAGTGAAAAATCTGAGGTTGATTATAGATTGATGCTCAAAAAGATCCTTGGTGTATAATTTAATCTACTTATATTCAATCTTCTAAAGTTTTGATATGAAGACTGCATATGTCAAAGAATCATCTGTTATCTCAATTAGTGAAACAGAAAATCCGATATTAAGTTCTGGAGATATTTTAGTGCAAATGCATGCATGTGGCATCTGTGGTTCTGATTTGGAAAAAGTATTTGGAGAATATGGGCAGCCTTCGATGCGATTAGGTCATGAACCTGCTGGAGTAATTATTGATGTTAGCTCTGGTGTCACTGCATTTAAAAAAGGTGATAGAGTATTTACTCATCATCATGTCCCATGTTATTCTTGCCACTTGTGTAAACATGGCAATGAAACAATGTGTCCAAAATATTACGAAACAAATCTTTCGCCATGTGGTCTGTCTGAAGAATATGTTGTACCGAAATGGAATGTAGAACATGGAGGGGTGCTTAAGATTCCTGATTCCATGAGTTTTGAAGAAGCTGCAATGATTGAACCCTTGGCATGTTGTGTTAGAGCATGGACAAAATACTCTTACCAAGATGGAGACTCGATTGCAATTTTTGGTGTTGGTCCTACTGGTATGATGCATGTAATGCTTGCGCAATCTAAAAAATTCTCAAAGATTTTCTGTTTTGATGTAAATACCTTCAGATTAGGGTTTGCAAAAAAATTTAACATTACAGATTCTATTAATTCTTTAGATGAAAATAGAAAACAAAGAATTTTGGATCACACTGAAGGAAAAGGAGTAGATGTAGCAATAGTTGCAACAAGCAGTCTCAACGCATTAGAAGATGCAATTGATATGGTACGAAAAGGTGGAACTGTTATGATGTTTGGTGTTCCTTCAAAGGATGCAAAAATTGTTTTGAATATGAGTAAAATATATTCTAAAGAAATTACA
>JANPCQ010000163.1:0-2300 GCA_031431055.1 Nitrosarchaeum sp. | reverse complement strand
ATCATTTATTTTCTGATATTCTCCACGGTCTTCGCTAAGCATCGTATTCATGACTTCGATCAAATTTGCTCCAGATTCATTCTATTCTCGTTTTTCACCTCCTGAATATGGAGATACAGCTTGTCTATGTGCACTAAAAATTCTAATTTTTTTGAGAAAATCTGTAATCATCTTCGCTATGAAATATGATACAATCTGAGGTTGATGTATTGGAACTAAAATTCCAAATTCATCTGTACCTTGACTGTTTTTACCAAACTGTAACCTCTCACGAGTAAACATTTCAACATTTTCATTACTTTGGAAAAATTGTTCTATATCTGCATAGTTTGTTTCTATCATGTTATTGCTAGATGTCCAAATCTGATCAATTATTGGAATGTATTCTTTCCTGCGATTTGTAATAGAAAGAACCTCTTTTGAGCACCTCTTCTCAGTAACATGTGCTTCATATTTGATATATTGTAGGAAAGAACTTGTTTGGAAATTTACATCAGTTAAATTATTTGGTGTTGGAATTTTATTAATTATAGATGATCTTTCAGATTCTGATAATTCTAGTTCGATTTCAATTAAGAAAGGATCTGTTGTCCTATCAAAAGTACATTCAATATGCTGTTTTGGTCTATTTCCATTTGCCATTGCACGTAGAAAGGATAGTATCTCAAAAACGTTAGATTTTCCAGCATTATTAGCACCTACAAAAACTGAAACTGGTTTGATATCGTTTAACACAGTTTTTTCTTTAAAACTTCTAAAATTTTGAACTGATAATCTATGTATTTTCAACTTTGATCGTACGTCATGTCGTTAATATAACTATGATCTAGGTTATGATGACATTACTTCGCAGTAATCATAGATCACTTTACCAATTATTTTCTCTGGTATCAATAATGAGTAATTCCTAAATACCTTCATTAAATTCGATGTTTATTGAGCCTATCTGTTAATACTCTTTTCTTGTTTTCTGTGTTATTGTTTGGCATGGTAAGTTATCCATCAATTAATTTTGGAGATGAAATTGAATCTGACCTGAATTCTAATTATCTAATTACTGCATTTGCTGAAGAGGGTAATGAAGATGAACAAGATGATGAAGCAAAAGATAGTGAAGACAACAAAGAAACAGATGAGGATGAAACTGAAGATAATGATAAAGAAACTAAAGATGATAATTTAGAAGATGCCAATAATGCAATCGCAGATGCTGAACAAGAAGTCAATACAGCACAAGAAAAAATAACCGAAGCAAAAGAAAATAACAAAGACACATCTGCTTCTGAGATTGCCTTGGAAGAAGCTCAAGATAAGCTTAAAGATGCAAAAGAAAATTTTGAGTTGGGATTATACGGTATTGCTGAAGACCTTGCTGATGAAGCAGAAGATCTAGCCTCTGATGCAAGAATGAGTTTACTTGGAAAAAACATTGAAGATGAACTAGATGATGAAACTGAAGATGATGAAGACATAGAAGATGAAGAAACTGAGATTGAAGTAGAGGTCAAAAATGACAAGGCAAAAGTCAAGATAGAATTGAATGGTGAGGAATATCGATTCGTAGTTACTGATGTATCTGAATCTGCAATTATTGATGCAATTATGGATAAAACAGGATTGACAGAAGATGAAATTACAACAATTTGGGATTTTGAGGTAGAAGATGAAACTGAAGACGATGATTCAAACGAATTACAAACTAGTGAAAAAATCATGAAACATGAAAATAAAGCTAAAGAAAATGCTGAAGAAACCATACTGCAATTACAACAAAAAATTAATCAACTTGAGCAAAGACTGCAAAACTTGTTAGATAAATTTGAAACTGGAGAATACTTTGGCACTGTAACTAATGCTGACACAACACCTGATGCTTATAGTGTATCCTTTGATGGTTTGGCAACCTCTCTTGATGATGATTCTCTAATTACTGATGTGGATGGCGATATTTACTTGGAATCCATAACAACTGGAACAGATTCCTTCAAACTTCGTATTACTGGTGGTGAAATACTAATCGGTGATACATTTTATGACTTTGTTTTTGGAAAGGCTAGACTTTCATCTTCTGATGATGGTACTTCTATGATTATACTTGGTCAGGTAATGGATGATCAAGGAAATGTTAATACCATTAGATTGACATTAGATACTGTCAAGGCACTTACTGAGGACTTTGGCTCAGAATCCATTCCATTTGAGATTGATCCTTCTAATAGTAAGATTGCAAAGCAGTGGACTCTTGATGCTTCTGGAGATTTTTCCTTATTAGTTTAATTTTGAATTATTGAATTTTACAA
>JANPCQ010000162.1:0-7840 GCA_031431055.1 Nitrosarchaeum sp. | reverse complement strand
AGAAGAAGCAGAAAAAGAAGTTATGAAGATTTTAGAAATTTATAAAAATACAGTTGAAGATGAATTAGCTATTCCAGTAGTTACAGGTAGAAAAAGTGAAAAAGAAAAATTTGTGGGGGCAGTATATACAACAACTATGGAAGCAATAATGCCAGATGGAAAAGCTCTTCAGATGGGAACATCACATTTTCTTGGACAGAATTTCTCAGTGCCATTTGAAGTAAAATTCTCAGATAAAGACAATGTAGAACAATTTGCTTGGCAAACTTCTTGGGGGGTATCATGGAGATTAATTGGTGCCATGATCATGGTACATGGAGACGATAAAGGTCTTGTACTTCCACCAAAAGTAGCACCAATTCAAGTAGTAATAGTTCCAATTTACAAATCAGATGAAGATAAAGAAACAGTTTTTACAAAATTAAATGAAATTCGTGAACAATTAGAATCAAAAAAGATTCGAGTTCATGTAGATGATAGAAACGAGTTAACGCCAGGTTACAAATTTAATGATTGGGAGCTAAAAGGAGTACCATTAAGAATTGAGATTGGACCAAAAGATATAGAAAAACAACAAGTTATTCTAGCAAAAAGATACAATCGAGAGAAAATAAGTGTAGGATTCAGTGAAATTGGAAAAATAGTCACAGTATTAGACGAAATACAAAAAGATATGCTGAAAATTGCGAGAGAAAAAGCCAAAGAAAAAACAATGAATATTCCAAACTATTCAGAATTCAAATCAAAAATAGGAAAAGGAGGTTTTTTCAATGCGTATTGGTGTGGAAAAATAGAATGTGAGGAAAAAATCAAAGAAGAAACAGGTGCAGACATCAGAGTGATTCCTTTTGGTAGTGAAAACACCGATGGAAAATGTATTTACTGTCAAGAGCAAAGTATTGCAATTCCAATATTTGCAAGAGGATATTAAAAATAAACATCTTACAATACCAGAAGAGGAAAGCAATTCAAAGAAACTCAAAACAGAACCTGTAATAGTAAAAAATGTAGAAAACAATGATTTTGTCGTACAAACTACATTTTTCATCAGTCCATTAAAGTAACACGTGGCACATGGAGTTGGATTTCTTGATATACTTCTTTATTCAATTCTATACATTGGATGAAATTTTAAGAATAGAACATTTGAGTAAGTTTTTTATTAAAAAAAGTATTTTCAGTACAAAAACCAACACAGTAAAAGCAGTAGATGATGTTTCATTCTCTCTAAAAAAAGGAGAAGTCTTTGTATTAGCAGGTGAATCAGGTTCAGGCAAGTCAACAATAGCAAAATTAATTCTCAAATCCATTCATGCAGATTCAGGAAAAATATTATTTGAAAATCATGAGATTAAAAATGATAAAAAAAGTTTAGAAAAAATCAGAATGAATTGTCAAATGATACATCAAGATCCATATGATTCAATAAATCCACGAATGAATATAGCAGACATTGTTTCAGAACCACTTGAAATTCATAAAATTGGAAATAAATCAGATAGAAGAAAAAGAGTCATAGAAGTACTACATGAAGTAAAACTTGAACCTACAGAAGAGATTCTAAAAAAATATCCACATATGTTATCAGGAGGACAAAGACAACGAGTGGTACTAGCAAGAGCACTTGCATTACGACCAAAGATAATTCTTGCAGACGAGCCTGTTTCCATGCTAGATGTTTCCATAAGAGCAGAGATGTTAGAATTAATGCAAGAGCTACAAAAAAAACACGATATTTCTTTCATATACATCACTCATGATTTAGCAACTGCCAGATACTTTGGTCAGAGAATAGGAATTTTGTACCTTGGAAAAATTGTAGAAATGGGATTAATTGATGATGTATTACTAAAGCCAAAACATCCATACACACAAGCTCTTATGGATGCAATTTCAGAACCAGATCCTGAAAATCTTAATAGAGAGAAAAAGATCAGAATCAACGAACCTTTAGACATTGATGTTTATCTTGGATGCAGGTTTAGAGCAAGATGTCCATATGCTATTGAAAAATGTAAAACAGAACCAAGTTTAGAAAATATAGAAAAGGATCACTCTGTTGCCTGTTATGTCAATTTAGATTAGGATGTTCTAACAGAAGGCATTCGTTTGTCTTTGTATGTAACAACATAAGATACTCCATTCTTTGGATAAACACCATAGATGAGTTTGGCTTTTTGTATAACAGAGTCTTTTAGAGATACCATAATGAATTGACTTTCTTGAGAACGCTCTTCTAAAATTTTTGCCAGTTTTTCAGAGTTTGGTGCATCAAGATGTGCATCTACCTCATCAAAGAGATAGAAAGGAGATGGCTTTAATTTTTGAAGTGCTAAAACAAATACTATTGCTGCTAATGTTTTTTCACCACCACTAATTGACGTGGATTCTCTTTTTGGTTTATTTGGAAATTGAATCATATAAGAAATTCCAGCGTTGAAAATATCATCTTCATTTTGCAATTCAAGCCAAGCATTACCACCAGTCATTTTACTAAAAATAAGACGGATTTCTTTGTCTACTTTATCAAATGCATCCAAGAATGTTTGACGCTTTTCTTTTTCAGTATCTTCAATGAATTTTACAATAGCATTTCGTTCTTCCTCTAGTGAATTTTTACGTACAGACATAGAGCGATATCCATAAGATACTTCGAGATATGTTTCAGGAGCTTTGGCGTTAAGAGCATTAAGGGAGTTTAATTCAGTAGCTAGACCTTGCACTATAGAGTCAACATCAAAGGTTTCCATATTTTTATCAAATCCAAAAGATGAGAGAAGGTGGTGCAATTTGGTTTCATTTTCAATTAAATCATGTAAATCACGAGTTAAAGAATCAGATTGTCTTTCCAAAGAATTAATTTCCTTTGTAATTTCTTTATCTTTTTCAGAAAGAATTTTTAATTTATCATCATACTCCTTGAGTTGTCCAATGGATGAACCAGATGTGGAGATGAGATCCTGCTCTTTTTCTCTCAATGTTACAAGTATTGCAGTCTTGGATTCTTTTTTTATCTCTAATTCTTTAATTTTATTTTCTGATTCCTGATGTTGTGAGATTAATGAAGATTCTTCATCATAAAGACTATTTATTTGAGATTTTTTTCTATTTTCTTCAGTTTGTAATGTAGTTAATTGTGAATCTTTATCGCGATACTCATTCATTATTGTAGTGTATAGTTTTTCAAGATTTGACTTCTTTGCATTCACTTTAGATAATTCATTTGCAATACGGGTTTGCTCTCCACTGGCATAGTTTTCCTCGACAATAGTAATTCTTGCATTAAGAGAATCTATATGAGATTCATGTGTAGAAATTTCTACAAGCAAACTAGTATTTCTTTTATTTAATTCAGAAATTCGTGTAACAAGTTGTTGTTTCATATTGATTGCAGATGAAATTCTTGATTGTAGATTAGAATAATTCTCATCAGTTGATGCAAGACCTTGTTCTGAAAGAGACAATCTCTCAGCATAGTTCTGAATAGAATCATCAAGTTTCTTAAGAGAGTATTTTTTCTTTAAAACATATTTTTTTAATAGACTGATTGATTCAAGTAATCCATCAATATCAGTACTCATAGAGATAATTTTAGTTAATTTTGAAATTTTTGAATTAATATCGATTATTACAGCACCGCCTTTAGCCTCAAAATACTCTCCATCCAAAGTGACTGCCTTATAGCCTAATTTGGATATACGATATGCTGAATCCCTAGAGTCAGCAAGAACAACATTTCCAAAAAGGAATGTTTTAAGCGCAAAATGAGAAGGATTGCATTTCACATAGTCAGAGAGTACACCGATTACACCAGGTTCCTTTGGTAAATCTAATTTGAATTTTGGAATTGCATCAAGTGGGATTATTTTCAATTTTGGTAGATTTTTTGAACGTGCAACTTCTGCAATGCCAAGCAATGTTGCAAAGTCTGGTACAACAATTGCTTTAATCCAATCAGAGCTTACAGCAAGTACTGAGCGCTCATATTGTTTATCCCAAGAAATCATTTCATAAACTAATCCTTCAATACCGAGTTTATCTGCATCTTCTTTTAGTTTAGCAACAGTGTAATCTTCATGCATTATTCCCTTTACAGTTTTAATTTTTGTGTCATATTGAGCTGCTGATTTACTTGACTTTTCTAAAATTAGATCAAGATCTTCCAAATCATTTAGAGTTTTAGATTTTTTTGAATTAAGTTTAGAGATTCTAGATTTTAATTCAGAAATAGATGCATTGTGATTATTTATCATAGATTCCAATCTCAATTTCAAAGCAGACAATGTTACAATATCTCGTTCCAGACCAGATGACCTGATAGAATTGGATTTAATTTTAATTTGAGCTTCTTCATTTTCATTTTCTACTTTTGATAGTTTTAGTTTAGTTTCATTAAGTTGATCAGAGAGTAATTTTATTTTATTATCAATTTCAGCTTTTTTAGATGCCACTATGGATTGATCAGTCAAAATTTTATTTCTTTCAGAATCAAGTATTTCCAAATCATCGTTAATTTTGTTCTTTTTCATATTGGTTTCATTAATTGATTCTTTAGATTGTAAAATATGAGATTCAATTTCATTTCTAGCTAGATCAATAACTTCAATTTCATTTTTAATTTCAGGAATTCTAAAATCAATTTGTTGTAGTCTTTTAGTAGATGCAACAATTGCACTATTGTCTATCTCATATTGTTCCATTGCAGAGCTTAATTCAGAATCAATAGCAGCCTTGGCCTGACTATACTCATCGGCAGATGTCATTAATTTTGACTTTTCACTGTCAAGTGCATTAATTTCAGTTCTAATCAGGACTCTTTCATCATCAAATTTTTTGATTTCAGAGGTGATTTTGTTAAAGGTATCTTCCTTTGAAGATTTCTGACTTGTGATTGCTCTTAGTTTATTAGATGCCGCGATTGCTTTGTAACGATTTAATTCTCGTTCAAGTATATCATGACGAAGTTTTTGATTTCGTTCCTCTTCAAGTTCGTCAATTCTCTTTTTAATTTCCCCCATCTTTGCAAGAGCGATTTCTAGTCTTCTATCAGCGTCATCTAGTTGCTTGATTGCCTCAGTTTTTTTCTCATCAAAGTAAGATAATCCAATTAGGTCTTCAAGGATATTTCGTTTTTCTTCTGGTGTGTATTCAGATATTCTTGTAACGGTTCCCTGCTGTACTGCATTTAGTTGCCCCAATCCAGCGTTAGCAACATCAAGTAGATCTAAGATTTGACTTCTGTGGGTTGGTTTTTTGTTTAGATAGTATGTGTTTTCACCTTTATCATCCATTTCTCTTGTAATTTCTACCACATCAGAATCGATTGGAATCTTTCTATCAGAATTATCAAAATGAACACTAGATCTTGCAATTTTAGGTCCGTGTCGATTACCTTCTATATCATGTATCAGTGATCGGAGTTTATCGACTCTCATCATTTTGGGCTTATTCTCACCTAAAGCAAAAATTATTGCGTCAAGGATGTTGCTCTTTCCAGATCCATTAGGGCCAGAGATAGAAACTAGACCAGGTTCAAACATAACAGTAGTATTCTTGAAGCCAAATGATTTGAAACCAAAGATCTCTACTTTTTTAATATGTACCAATGAGAATATTTTCCCAATTGGTCGGATAATCGATGGTTAACAAGTTTAGTTGACATAATTGATTAATTTTTCTTGGTGTACTATCATTTTTTTCGTAATGGTGGTTATTATGAAATTAGAATCAGAATTACATATTAGATTATGCATGCCTGGAAAAATAATTGTACTTTAGTTATGTTTAGTCACATACAGGCTCATTTCGGGATAAAAATAGGTAGTAGATTAAGACTTGAAAAATATTGAACTAAAGAACACAGAAATTTTAATTATTTACCTTCGACGAATTTTTCACAGTCCACTTTTGCTTGAACGTCAGACATTTGTTCAATAGGATGTTTCATTAAATATGCGCTAGCCGATATAATCGGACCCCCTATACCCCTATCAAGGGCAATCTTTGCTAGTCTAATAGCATCAATAACAATACCTGCCGAATTTGCTTTATCATCAACTTCCAAACGAACTTCCATATTGTAAGGAATGTTAGCCCATTGCCTACCTTCAATTCTCATAAACATGAGTTTGGTGTTACCTAAAAATGGAATAAAGTCAGATGGACCAACATAAATCTGATCATCAGCCAATCTTTCTTTGAGTTGACTTTGAACACTTTCAGTTTTAGAGATTCTCTTAGAGGCTAATCTATCTTGTTCTTTCATGTTTAGAAAATCAGTATTGCCTCCAACGTTTATTTGATAAGTTTTTTCAATTTTAGTTCCACGATCACTGCATAATTTAGCTAATGTTCTATGAACTATAGTAGCACCTACTTGACCTTTAATGTCATCACCAATTACAGGGATGTTTTTTTCTTTGAATTTTTTAGCCCATATTTCATCAGATGCGATAAAAGACGGAATACAGTTTACAAAAGCAGTATTTGTGTCAAGACAAATTTGAGCCCAAAAGGCAGTGACTTGATCAGAACCTACTGGTAAATATGAGACAATTATTTCAACACCTCTATCTTTGAGGATTTGTTTAATTTCTTCTGCAAGTTGTTTATCAGTTTTTGTAGTTTGTAGAGGTTTTATTCTATTTTCAACCCATATACCAACACCATCAAGAGCAGGACTTTCGTAAACTTTGGCATCAGTTTTTGGCATTGCCTCTTTTGTAATCCAGTTGACCATGTTTGGATATTCATAAATTGCTTCGTTGAGGAGTTTACCGACTTTGTTGTCACCGACATCAAAGCCACATACAAAATCAATATCGTGAATTCCATATCCAGCCAGTTTATCATGAATTATACCAGTAACTTCTTGAGAAGGGTTTTGTCTATAGTACTCTATTCCCTGAATTAGTCCTGCAAAACAATTACCTATACCTACCAAAGCTACTCGAATTCTTTTTGCCATTCAAAAATTAGTGTGATTATGCAGGTTTTAAGTTTTCTTAAGATGACTAATCAATGACTTTACCTAACGTCTTCAAGTATTCAAAAAAATCCAAAACTTCGATGCAAGTACAAGAATCAAGTGACAATAATTGTACCATTCATTTATGCAGCACTGATTTCAAAACTAAAGCAACCAAATCAGGTAAAAACTATTATTTGATAGAATCCAATGTATTACATTGTATCATAGAATAAGGATTAAAGAATTAAGACCAATTAATTTGGAAGGCGGTTATCTCATAGACGGATTTCCTTCAGTGGGATTTACCAGTGCAATTGCAACGGAATCAATGATACAAACATCGCAATTTAGTTTAGCAGGAATAATTGATTCAGATAGTTTTCCACCAATGAGTTTGATTAAAGAGGGCAAACCAAATTATCCAACACGGATTTTTGTAAACGATGATCTTAAAGTTTCAGTTTTTTTATCATATCTTACTCTTCATGAGTCATTACACAGAATTGTTGCAAAGACAATGCTCAAGTGGGCAAAAAAACAAAAAATAGAACTAATTGTAAGCAGTATGGCAGTAAAATCCCTAGATGGAATTGAAGGAATAGTTGCAGTAGGAAACACCGATTCTGCAAGAATAAAATTAAAAAAATCAGGATTAAGAGTTCTTGAATATGGAACAATTCCAGGAATACCAGGAATGTTACTTAATGAAGGAAGTATCATAGAACAGGATGTAATTGTAATTCTTTTTCATTCAGACGGTACAGGTCCAGATTTTAGATCAAGTGCAGAATTATGCATGGGAATGTCACAGCTAATTCCTGGCACATCTTGTGACATTACACTCCTACAAAAAGAAGCAGAAAAAGCAGA
>JANPCQ010000161.1:0-2383 GCA_031431055.1 Nitrosarchaeum sp. | reverse complement strand
CATCAATAATTTTAGAATCAATTTTAATATTATCAGTAATTTGAGAAAAATTTTCTAAAACATATTTTACAGTCTTATCTATTGTAAGATCATAAGACTTTGTAATATCAATTAAAACACCATCACAATCAAAGACTATTCCGTCTACAGAGATCAAATCATCTGAAATAGAATCATCCATGTGAATTCCCGACTGTTTTTTTGATAACATCATCCTAACAAATCACGAATTGCAAGCAAAAATTTAGAGTTCATTTCCTTAGTTCCAACTGTAACTCGAAGACAGCCTTCATGTTTGCCAATTTTCCCTAATTTTCTAATTGATATTCCTTGTTCTGCAAGGGCATCATAGACTCGTTTGTGAGAGCCATGGGCATCAAAGAGTACAAAATTAGCCTTGGAATCAAAGACTTCAAAGGCATCATATTTTCTAAGGTTTTCAATTATTCTTTTTCTCTCTTCTTTGATTATTTGGACTGCATCCCTCATTTGAGTAGATTGTTCCAATGCTAGAATTGTAGATTCAATTGTAAGCGTACTAACGGGATATGGATATTGTAAGACATGATTAAAAGCATCTGTAAATTTTTTGTTTGCAATAAAATATCCCAATCTTAAACCAGCTAAACCAAATGACTTTGAGAGTGTTTGTACAACAACTAGATTTTCTTGAGATTTTACCATATTAGATAAAGAAAAATCGCCAAATTCACCATATGCTTCATCTATTATTATTAATCCATCAAAGGATTTTACTAATTTTTGTAAATCATTTTTTTGGAACTGAAATCCAGTTGGATTATTTGGAGAATCAAGATACAAAATATCGGCATTTTTTGATACTTTGAGAAATTCTTTGACATCTAGTGTCATATTATTTGAAAAAGGAATTGCAATAACAGGAATAGAATACAGTTTGCATCTTTCTTCAAAAAACCCAAATGTAGGATTTGATGTAAGAACTTTAGTTTGCTTTGAGGCAAAATTTGAAAGTATCAAATCCAGTATTTGATCAGAGCCATTTCCAACTCCGATCATAGAAGAAGATACTTTAAGAAATTTTGATAGTTGATTAATCAAACGTTCTACTCCGCCTAAAGGATATTCCCTGACATCGCAATTTTTTTTGGCGTTAGTAATTAGATCTTGTTGAAATTGTTTAGAGATAACATAGTTTTCGTTAGAATCAAGTTTAAGTGCATCAGGATATAGCTCTGGTTTTTGATATCCTCCAATAGCAGAAAATTCTTCAATTTTTTTGTCAAGCCAATCTTTTTTCATTGTATTCTACCTTGTACTGCTTCATAGTGATTTGGAAGTCCTTCTGCTTCGGTAAATATTTCCATGTGTTTTGAAATTTTGGATAAAACTGATTTTGAAGCAGATATCTGAGTGTTTATCTTGATAAAGTCCAGAACTGAAAGTGAGCCTCTTATTTTACCAAATCCATTTGTGGGTAAAATATGATTTGAGCCTAAAAGATAGTCACTTGCAGATGACGGAGTATCATTTCCTAGCAGTACTAATCCAGAAGAGGTAATTTTTGATGCAAAATCATTAGGATTTTTTGTCATAATTTGTAGGTGTTCAGGAGCCAATTCATTTGCAAGTTTTATCATATCTGAATTATTTTTGCATATTGCAATAAAGCCATTTTCTTTAAGACTTGTTTTTACAAAATCATTTCTCTTGATTTTATTAGATAATTCTGTGATGATTTTATCCACTGACTTTGCAAGTTTTTCTGAATTTGTTATCAAATAACAAAAAGTGTCATTGCTATGTTCTGATTGAGAGATGAGATCTAGTGCAATATATCGTGGGTTTGCAGTTGCATCTGCAATAATTCCTAATTCAGTAGGACCTGCAAGCATATCAATTGCTGTTCTCTCGCTAACCATTAACTTGGCAAGTGTTACAAATGCACCACCCGGTCCGACTATTTTGTCTACTTTAGATATTGATTTTGTGCCAAATGATAGTGCAGCAATTGCTTGAGCACCACCAACTCTGTAAATTTCATTTGCACCACATAGATCTGCAGCTACAATAGTTAATGGATCAATTTTTCCATTAGAATTAGGAGGGGATACAATTACTATTCTCTTGACTCCTGCAATTTTTGCAGGAATTACAGACATTATAACGGAGCTTGGATATCTTGCCAAACCGCCTGGAATGTAACATCCCACACTTTGTATTGGTGCAAATTTCTTTGAAATTTTTATTCCATCTATGTTGATAGTTTTATTTTTTAAGATAGATTTTACAGCAGACTCGGTTTTCTCCAGCCTTGATTTAGATAATAGTATTGCATCTATTTTATTTTTAGATACTTTAGAAAATGCATCTTTTATTTCATTTTGGGATAAACGTAATAAAG
>JANPCQ010000160.1:0-1551 GCA_031431055.1 Nitrosarchaeum sp. | reverse complement strand
AAATCATAAAAATGTAGTTTCATGTTTACAATTTAGTGTATTACTTGTTTTAATATATTCTTGAAATTTGCTCAATGTACTGTCTTTTGTAATATTTGTTTTATTTATTCCTAAATAGGATTACTTCCATCAATATCATTTGTGGAAATCATGCTATTTTTTTATATTTGAAGAATCAAATTGAAAAATATGGCAAAATTCAACAAAATTCTTGTTCCACTAGACGGATCTAATAATTCTATTAGGGGATTAGATCGAGCAATTGAAATTGCAAAAGGCAGTGGCGCAGAAATTACTGGATTTTATGTATTTCATTTACCACTAGCTGCAGGAATAAAATATACACAAAAAATGAAAGATGACGCACAAACAAAAGCTGTCAAAGCAATTGGGCCAGCAATGAATCGGGCTCAAAAAGTAGGAGTATCATTCAAGTACAAAACCGGAAGCGGTCACACTGGCTCTGCAATTATTAAATTTGCACAGCAAGGAAAGCATGACATGATTGTTATTGGTGCTAGAGGAATTGGTGGTGCTAAAGAAGCATTCCTAGGAAGTACATCAAATTATGTGGTACATAAAGCAAAGATTTCTGTTTTAGTGGTGAAGTAATTAATCTAGAGAAATCATAGAATATTAGTATCAAAGAAAAGTCACCTGAATTGATTTATTTTCATTCTATGTTTAATTTTTAATATTATCAAGCGTTATTTTTTCTGGAGATAAGATATCCTGAATAGCCAGACTCAGGAGATATGACATCACTATCTATTTTTTTAAATACATAATCATCAAAAATTTTGGCACTATCATAGAATTCTTCATCAATAATCAATCTATTTGCAGGTGCATTTCTATTTATCTTGGCACAACGATTTACAGTATTTCCAAAAATATCATTAATAGAAGATGTGGATGTTTTTGCTATTCTAACCATTCCATAAGTAGAACTAATTCTGTAATCAAAAACAGGTAGTTTTTGATTTTCTAATTTTTTTACTATATCATCGTGTGATTCACCTAAAGTTAAACAACAATCAAGACATTTCTTTAATGTAGATTCTTCTTCTGATGGTATGACTGGAAAATAAAACAATAATGCATCTCCAATGTTTTTTATTACTATACCACCAAAATTTCTTACAATT
Source organism: Nitrosarchaeum sp. (assembly GCA_031431055.1). Classification (GTDB taxonomy): domain Archaea; phylum Thermoproteota; class Nitrososphaeria; order Nitrososphaerales; family Nitrosopumilaceae; genus Nitrosarchaeum. The sequence goes on along the minus strand of JANPCQ010000160.1, from coordinate 403 downwards.
TCAGCAACATAATTAAGAAAAATATTATAAAATTCACTGGTTTCTGATTCAGATAATTTGGCAGTGATTTTTGTTGAATTCATAATATCTACCATACATACACAGTATTTTTCACTATGATCAGAAAATTGTAATAAAATACCTTCTTGTTGTTTTATGACCTCCTCTTTTATTTTGATTTCAATTAATGATTTCTGAAGTTTTTCAGTCATGGAATCAAATGCGTGAGATAACTCTCCAATTTCATCCCTTGTTGTAATATTAGTTCTAATATGAAAATCTCCGCTTGCAACTTGGTTTGCAGCATTTTTTAATTTTATTAGAGGTCGGGACATAGATTTTGAAAGTATAAATGCGACAATTGTCATTACGGCAGTAATTAGTAGACCTGTTTGAAAAATTC
>JANPCQ010000159.1:0-4647 GCA_031431055.1 Nitrosarchaeum sp. | reverse complement strand
AAATGAAACCAATTAAAAGCGACTTTGTATTGTTTTTCATATTTCTTTACCTGGCTTAGGATTCATCTAAATTCCGACATAAAAAACGTTGAGATCATTTTATCCATTTTTCTTGAATTTTAGAGAGATGTAATAAAAATTTATAAGTTATTTTCTGGATTTCAAGTGTTTGTGAACTTTGAATCCAATTACAGCTGGTGCTGCAATATACATTCCCAAGTTTAAGGCAATTACAGAAATTCCCAATCCCAAGACTTCAGCTTCAGAACCATCTTCAGCTAATGTCATAATTGAAAGTGTAGAAATCATAGGAGTGATAAAAGCTCTTACTGCTTCTTGGAACATAGGATGCTCTCTTTCTAGATCAGCAATTGTAGGTGAGAATGAATAGTATAGTTGGTTAAATCCAGTCATAAAAGCCATACCAGATGTAGTACTCATTACAGTGTTATCTCTGATTTCTCTAAGGAATTGTACTTGAGGAGCCAATTCAGTGCCATATGCAGCAGTTGCAATTAGACATCCTGATTTTCCTTCACCTGAAGTTTTGACAACTTGACAAATACCATTTACTAATTCAGTTCCTTGACCACAAGTGGGTTCAGGTTCTGGTGTTGGTTCTGGTGTTGGTTCTGGTGTTGGTTCTGGTGTTGGTTCTGGTGTTGGTTCTGGTGTTGGTTCTGGTGTTGGTTGTGTATCGCCACCAGAGATAATATCGCCAGAGCCACCAGTAAATTCAAATGTAATTGTAGATTTTAACCCAGAGAAATTAGCAAGAACGGTATAGTCACCAGGTGCTTTGAACTGTGGACCATCTGCTCTAAGACTTGTTTGAAAAGAACCATCAGCATTAGGATGTATTTGAGCTATTGTGACAATATTATTATCTGGGGCTCGAACAATAATTGCGACATCACCAGTACTAAGATTTTCAATATTATGTATCATACCAGTAATAATAACTACACCACCTTGTCCATAGAGAACTTTGTCAGTTTGTAAATTTAGATCATTTTTTGGGGGATCTACAGCAGCAACACATTCATTATTTTGCCATACTTGGTCAGATTCACAATCTTCCGGACCTAAAGCATGTATAGTCCCAACAAATCCATAAGACAGTAAAGAAATTACAAATAATGCTAGGAAAGCCCCACGCTTCATTTTCATTTTGAATCAGGTTTGAGGGTATTTATGTATTCAATGAAATAAAAATTGACCTGATTATACTCGAATTATACCTTTTTTGACCAAGTATTGAAGTGATTTTATAAAGTCATCATCTGAAATTTGATCGCTAGACCACCATCTTGCATTATTTTTGATCCAAGCAGGGATTACTCTTTCAGATATTGAATTTTCTTTTGGAGATACAATAATTCTGTCTTTAATCATTTGCTCCAATCCATCAATAAATTCAGAATCAGAAATAGAAGTAGAAGACCATCGTCTTGCATTGTCTTTAACCCAATCAGGAATATTTTGAGTAGAAACAGTAAATGAAACTAGTCCAACATTAGTGTCATCATGAGATAACTGAATTTTATAAACACCAGGTATAGAATTTTCATGTATTGAAAATGCTGCACGATAACTACCACTATTGGATAGAATTGCAGCAAAATTTTTAACAACGCCATCAGGATGTGTTAAAGTTATAGCTAAGGGAATACCTCTTTTATGATTAGCAATACTACCAGATAGAATTATTTCTTCAGTATCTGATGATGGAATTGTGATTTTATTGGCACTTAATTGCGGGGAATTTGAAAATTGTGTAGTGTATTTATCTCGTAACAAACTGAATATGTTTGAATTTCCAGAGACATCTCTAGAGTCATGATATTTTGCATCAAGACTGCCTCCAGCAGTAGAAATTAATTTTGTTCCAGATTCATTACAAATTTGTGAAGGCATTTTGAATACTCCCTCAAATACACCAGTACTAGGTCCAGTCTCAACTAAAGTAAACCCTGTAGAAGCCAAACCACCATACTCAACCCCATTTACAGTACACCGCTTATATCGAATATCTTTAATTAAAATCTCCAACAAAATATTTCCGTCTTTACCAACAGTATCTACATTTGAAGAAGTTGGATCATTGTTTACTAGATAGACATCAACATTGTCGCTTTTCAAATTAAGATCGGGATCTTTTAGTGTAATTATTACAGGGTGACCAAATCGTAATACGTTTGATGCTGTAGATACCGTGCCAGATTGTGTTCGGATATCAGTTTTTGATGAAATACTAGTTGTTGTACCAGCTTTTACAACATCAGAATATGCAATGTTGGTTCCAGATTCATCAATTAGTCTTTGATTGACAAAAAACTTGACATCTTCAGATATTGGTCGCAATGTTGCTATTACATTTGCATCAAATTGATTTAGCTGGTTTGCCATTGTGTATTCCATAGTACCAACAAATATTGCAGAATTTGATGCAGTCTCTTGTAATTCAAATCTATAGATTCCATTTGTTATGTCTTTATTGTTTTTATTTCCAAATGAAAATAGATCAAATACTATTGGTTGAGTATCTGTTTCGCTCGAAATAGAACCTTGTGCTACGGAGTTATTTGATGTATCAAAGTTGATCACAAGAAATACAGTTCCAGATTTTGCTGCGATTAGATTTACTGCTGCATTTGGTATCTGAACAAATCCTTGTGCTCCAGTCATATTACTAGAACTGATTAGAGTGACGGGAGTTGCATCAGTCAATCCAAAATATAGAGAAATTGTTGTATCTGTGTAATCTGTGATTCCAAGCTGGTTTTGCATAGATCTAAGATCATAATTTATCCAGTTCGTTCCTTGATCGCCTGAGCTTATTTGTATCAAGAGATTTTGAAGAACAATTGCAGACAATCCTGTATTTAGTGAGATTTTTTCAAAACTCTGATTTACTATTCCAGTCGATGATCGTGTGTCCAAAATTAATCTGTCAGAGTTAGTATCTGGAACAGATGATGTGGTTGAGGTTCCGCCAGTTAAGGCATCTGTTGATGAGGCATAGATTTTGACGCTGCCGGCATTTTGGAGTGTTGCTGGAGTTCCTATAGTCAATGAGGGAATTAATGCTGAGCTTCTAAACACATCTAGGTGGTCCCTTCCCCCAGGGTTGATGTTCTGATCAGGATCATTGATAGTAATTGGTACTTTTTGTCCAGATACATGTTGAGGTGTACCTGACGAGATATCCGCATCACTTAATCCAGATACGATAGATAATGATTGAAGATTGTACTCTATGCTGGCTGATTGCCCACGTGGGGCGTTGGATAGAATCTGGACATTAGATAAATCAGAAAAATCAAAGTTCTCAAATATGCCAGTGTTTGGCTGTGATTCCACAAATGTTATGATTTGTGTAAAGGTAGTGGTTCCATCAGTTGCAGTAGCAGTTTGATATCCATTTGCTTGTAGTTGTGCAACTGTGCCAAGACTCATAGATAGTTTTCCATTTTTCTCAAATCCAAGACTAGATAATTTGGATATTATGTTTGTGAGACCAACACCACCGTTCGCTGCACTTGCACCGCTTTCTGTAAATGCTCCATAAAATACTGCTTGCGGAATTCCAATGTTAAATGTCCAGGAATCTCGTGAAGTTGGATCTTGGTTTAACTGCATATCTTTGATAGTTGCAAAGACTTGGGAGTTTGGAGGATAGTTCGCTCTATCTAATATTGTGGAAATATTTGGAATGTCATCATATTGTAAAGTAACAGTCTGTGTTCCACCTCCAGGATTGTATTGAACTATGACATTACCACCAGTTGAGAAATCATATAGTTGTATTAAGGGCCATGCGTCTGAATTTAGTCCAATTTGTCCAGAAGGGATATTTGAATTAGTGTTAATTGATTTTGCAGATCTTACAACATTATTAAGATTGGTAGAACTTGCTGGCGTTCCAGTACATTGATTAAATGAAGCATCGCCATTTGTAAAACCAGCTAAGCCAGTATTTCTTGGAACAGCAAAGCCATCAGTTTCAGAAAGAGAGATTCCAAAAACAGAGGACGCGGTATCTCTACTACAAAAAACACCATAGTCTAAACCTTTACCAGATGTAGCAGATTGTGTAGAATCTGCTATTTTTGCCTTGTCGACATTTGCAAAATATGCATACCAATTACCATCAGTAGATTGAACCATTCGTAAAGATTTACCATTAAGGGTTACATCAGGCTCACCTTTTCCTTCATCTGTGTCTTGAAGATTAGGATCACGAATTACAACTTCAACTACCATAGAGCCAGAAAAATGATTGCTAAATCGAGAATTTTCAGCTGAGACGAATAGATTGGGATTACTTGCAGCTTCTGCCTGTATAATTGGGATTAAGAGTATACAAGAGACAATTGTAAGTAAAATGATTGATTTTCTGCGTAACACAACAAAAAATATTACTTATCACAAATAATCTTGTCGTATGAATTATCTTCAGAATACTTGTAATACATGAGAGTAATTACTAAAACAGATAGAAATGTTCATTCAGAGAACAAAGGTTTTACAGATTTCATTATTAGCCATATTTTCCGCATTTATTGTGGAATTAGTTTTTGGTTTAATTTCTAACAGTCTAGGTCTGATTACCGATAGCATTCATGCGTTGCTGGACAGTGTTGT
>JANPCQ010000158.1:0-2078 GCA_031431055.1 Nitrosarchaeum sp. | reverse complement strand
TCTTAACTTCTTTGCTAATTGGGAAAAATTAAACCAGTTGATTTTATCTGAATCTAATTTAGATGAGTTTGGGTCTGTAGACTTGGGGAAAAGTTCTACAATTGTGGTAGAACATACTAGTGTTAATCCTAACAAAGCTCTTCACATAGGTCATATACGTAACATTATTCTTGGGGACACTATTGCTAGAATTTTAAAAAAATCCAATTACAAAGTCACCATACTGAATTATGTTGATGATTCTGGTTTACAAGTGGCAGATATTATCGTTGGTTTTAGACACTTTGGTTTTGCCCTGCAACCTCCTCAAGGAAAAAAATTTGATCATTATTGCGGTGATGATGTCTATGTTAAAACTACTGAAAAATATGAAAAGGATCCTAGTTTGGAAGAGATTAGAAAAAACATTCTCAAAGAACTAGAAGATGGTAATTCTGAAACTGCTCAGTTTGCTGATAAAATCACACGGCGTGTTTTAGAAAATCAGCTAGAAACATGTTGGAACTTGGGAGTCTATTACGATTGCTTAAATTTTGAATCACAAATAATCCGTTCAGGATTATGGGGTAAAGTCTTTGAAAAACTCAAAGAACTAAATCTCATAGAGTTTGAAAATGAAGGTAAAAATGCAGGATGTTGGGTGATTAGGGGAGAAAATAATGAAGAAGACAAAGTCATTGTTCGAAGTAATGGCACTGCAACATACGTTGCAAAAGATATCCCATATGCTGCATGGAAGTTGGGATTGCTAGAAGATCCTTTCAATTATCAAAAATACAAAAAGATGCAACCTGATAATCATATTCTTTGGCAAACGACTTTGGTGCCTAGTAGTGAGCCTAAACAAAACTTTACTGGCAAAAAAGTAATCACTGTAATTGATTCAAGACAAGCAAGGCTTCAAAAAATCATCACAACACTAATGTCTAAATTCAAATCTGCTGAAGATGTATATGTTCATCTTGGCTATGAATCAGTTACACTTAGTGCTGATACTGCACAAACTTTGGGATTAAACACTGATGGCAAACAAGCTCAGATGTCAGGAAGAAAAGGTCTCTACGTTAATGCTGATTCTGTTTATGATTTGCTAAAAGACAAAATTATTGAGGAAACCCGAAAGAGACATCCTGAAATGATTGATTCTGAGACTGAAAAAATTGCCCATCATGTATCTGTTGGAACTTTGCGTTATGAAATGATAAAACAGGATTTAGATAAGATAATTTCATTTGATTTGACAAAATCTCTGAGCTTAGAAGGTGATACTGCTCCATACATACAATATACTTATGCAAGAGCATCTAGAATAATTGAAAAATCTATACGAACTCCATCAATTGATGTTGATTTTTCTTTACTAAATGATCCCTCTGCACTGGATTTGATTAAAACAATTGGATTATTTGATATTCATGTTATGGATGCCGCAAAAAATCTATCCCCCAAAGTTATAGCAAGATACTGTCATGCTTTGGCTGTGGCGTTTAATTCCTTTTATGAACATGTTAAAGTGCTTGATCTAGGTGATGAAAAATTAGAAAATTCCAGACTGTGTCTTGTAAATTCATTCAAGTTAACACTTGAAAAAGCACTTGAGTTACTTGGTATTGTCGCACCTGATAAAATGTAATTTTTTATAATTTTGAGTTCTAACTACAAAATCTTTCTAATTTTAAATGGTAAAAAATGGTAATTATTTTAATTTCTAATTATTAAAAAAATGATTTAGTGGCTATGTCCACAGCCACAAGAGTCATGACCTGCACTTCCATGAGATTCATTTCCTGCACATCTGGAACATTTGTCTACCCCTGTTGGGGAAAAGAACCCAATTCCACATGATACACATTTCATATTTGACATGCTGTGTTTAGCAAATTGCTGTATTTATTGAATACGGATGTGTTTTTCATCAGATATTGAAATCAAGTTGTTCAATTTACACATACTATTGTTCATATTTCTAAAAGATAATCTGAATTATGGTCACTACCATCTTAATGGTAAACAAAATTAGAGAAGAACAAAACAATGAACTAATTACAACACAGCGTAAATCGAACAAAAATCAGTAG
>JANPCQ010000157.1:0-3905 GCA_031431055.1 Nitrosarchaeum sp. | reverse complement strand
CAAAATATCAAGATATAATGAATAACATAGAAGGATTGAATCAAGAACAGAAAAATATACTGGTTGCAAGTACAAAAGAACTAGAAGAAACAAACAAAAATCTCAGCACGCTAACGCAAAAAATTCAAAATTATGAGAGTTCCATTCTCTCTTTAGAAGCAAAAAATAAGGAATACCAAGGTAAAATCACTCAAAATGAGGCTGAAAAGTTAGGATATAATGAACGAATCAATCAGCTCGAAGCAAAAAATTCAGAGCAACGAAAAACACTTGTTAATCTAACAAATGAATTTCATGAATCAGATAAATTTACAACATCTGTAAGTTCAGAATTTAAAAACTTCAAAAACATCATAAAGATATTAGAAAATGAAAATAAACAATACAAATTAAAAATTACAGAATTGGAAGATAAGAATCATGGAAAAGACTCGTCAATAATTTCATTAAATAAAGAACATAATGCGCTAAATGATTTGGTGAAAGATCTAAATTCCAAAATTATTACATATGAAAACACTATTAAAGTTTTAGAAAATGAAAATAAAAACGAACAAAGTTCATCTACAGATACACAAATACGAATTAACGAATTAGATAAAAACTCAGGTACACTGAAATCTAAGATCATAAATTATGAAAATCAAATAAAGAAATTACAAGTTGAAAATAAAGACAGTAAAAACTCACTCAAGTCAGTCACCAATGAAATGAGTGAAAATTATAACCTCATCAAAGAATTAAATCAAGAAAAAGAAGATTATGAAAAAAGAATTGAAGTATTAAAGAAAGAAAATAAAATTCTTAGCAACCAAGTTCAATTGGCAGAAAATCAAAATACAAATAAAGAATCAAGCCTAACTGGAATTTTATTAGAAAATGGAAAGTTAAAAAAACAAATTGATTTACTCCAAATAGAGATAAAACAAAAACACCAAAAAATTGATTCCCTAAAAAATACACAACCGGAAAAAGAATCTGTCAAAACATACATGATTCAGCCTCCAGAATTGCCTACATTACAATATGATGACAAGCATGGAGAATTAGACGAGGTAAAAAAACAGAGTGACAGATACTTGGTGGAAGTAAATTATCTCAAAGCAAAGAACATAGTCATTGATGAGGAAATTGAGACGCTGAGGGCAGAGAATGAAGAATACAGAATATTGATCAATTTACTAAAGAAAGGAGAAAAATCACAAACAGGAATTGCAAGTACAAATCATGACAATAATAGTTCTAAAGAGGGAGGTACCATTATGTACAAAACTGTAGAAGTAAAACAAATTCCTAAGGACTGGATTAATAAAATTGATTCAACTAAAAAATATTCAATTTATGTTGAACCAATACCAAAATGGTCGTCAGATGTAAGTGGAGAAGTGAACAGTGCCATGAAATTCTGGAAAGAGACAGCAGATGTTAATTTTAATGTGGTAAATACACCAGATGTAAATACTGTAATTATTAGCTGGAAAAAAACACTTCCAAATAATTATGATGGATACACCACAAATCAAAAACAAGTAGATGTGGCACTTGGAAGCGATGGTTGTGATAAGAATTGGAGAGCATATGATTCAGAATCAGTTAGAAATATTTTGATTCATGAGATAGGACACGTATTGAATCTTGGACATGCTGTAGACAAAAGTAACATAATGTATCCAATGATTTATAGTGCAAAGTTTGCACTTGTGGATACCACAATCACCATAGATACAAAAGACTCTGCTTTTATCAAAACATGTTCTTTCAACGCTGATCCTTCCTACAAATATGTAGTAAAGGTACAGGATACAACTAAAAAGTTTGATTTATTTTTTGTTCCATCAGATGCAGAAAAACAAAGATTTGATGCAGGTAAGAAATTTGACTATTATTCAGACATCAATTGTATTGGATTAAGTAAATCAGTACAAAATGGAATATGTAAAAATGTAGTAGACACTGGAGGGTTACTAATAATAAATTCTGAAAATAAGGAAAAGATCACCGTAACCGTACATATTGAAGAAAAATAGCCTCAAACATTACGTTTAATTTCAAATAAAGCCATTTTACGCTATGCTGGATTATTCATTGAACATATTAGGCAGTGAATGGATAATCATAATTTTTGTTGCACTAGTATTGATTTTAGGAACTAATCAGCTTCCTAGTGCTGCAAAGAAACTAGGAAAAGCAGTAAATGAATTCAATAAGGCAAAAAACGAGGTTCAGAATCAGATGAAAGGCATTTCAAATACTAATTTGGATATATCTGGACCTTTAGAAACTGAGAGACAAAAATTAGAGATGATTGCAAAGTCACTTGGAGTAAATGTTGCAGAAAAATCGGATGATGAACTTCGAAAAATAATTTCTGGAAAGATGGGACAAAAAAATACAGACAAGTCAGAAAACAACGTATAGAAGTTATTCAGATTTTTTGATTCTGTAGAGATTTTTATCTAGTCGTTTTTTTGCAAATTTGTAATAATCAGGTACGATTTCAAATCCTAAATATCTTCTATTCATAGACTTGCTTACAACAGCTACTTGCCCAGATCCTAAAAATGGATCTAAAATGATATCTTGTTTTTCACTAGAATAGTATAACAATTTTTTAATTAATTCGGCAGGAAGTTTTGTGGGAGTTTTTTCATCGCCAGTCCAATATTCGCGCTTAATTTCCCATACATCCTCTTTATCTTTATAATGTAAGCTACGTCCTTCATTTGTTTTAGAATTTTTTTCAAATCTGGAAAATGGGAAAAATTTTCTTTGTTTATCATTTTTACAAACATAGAGGCAGTGATAGTGTGAAGTGACAAATTTCTTTTTTGTTACAACTCCAAATTGGTATTTCCATATTATATGATTTATGGTAGTAAACCCAACATCGTCTAATGCTTTTAGGATATCTTTGAGATTATTCCAACCTGAAAAGACATACATGCTTCCAGAGTCTTTAAGAATACGAAATGCTTCTTTCATCCAATCAAATGTAAAATCATAGTAATCGATAGATTTGATCTCATTGTACCCTTGTATTACTCTGGAAGAAATTCGATTATAATTTGCCTTTGTAGCTTTGAAATTAATAGCAAAGGGTGGATCAGTAATAATCAAGTCAATCTTATTTTTTGGGATTAATCCCATACCCTCAATACAGTTCATATTGTAAATTTTGTTAATATCAATTTTTTTCATTTTTAAAATCAAGACTGTTTCCTCGTTTAATAATGTCGTGGAACAGTGTTTTTTACTAAAATTAACAGTCAACCAATAAATCTAGAATATGTTCAATCAAGTAGATCTTAATTGAAATTTTCATGTCCAAAATGCAAATCTAAATTAGAAATACAAAAAACATTCAACAAAAAGATACACATATCATGTAATAATTGTGATATTGAAGATTTGCTTGAATTTTCAAAAAATATTGACGAGGTATTCCTAGAATTTCTTTCAAGATTTGATGAGGGGCTTGTTACAAAAAAAGGAATTTCAAAAGGCCTAAAAGATGAAGGGATCATCAGGGACGAAAATGAAATTAAAGATATGATTGGAAAAAATAATCCAGATAAAATTACAGAGTCAGTTCTTTTCTCAAAAAAAGACTATATTTCACAATATAAAGTTCTAAAAAATCCTGAGCCTAAAATGGGTAATAATGTGGAAGATTTAGGACTGGATGATTCAATAAGCAATCACCTGAAAGACATTGGAATTGAACAGTTTTACAAATTTCAAGAAGAAGCAATTGGAGAGGTATCATTTGGAGAAAATGTAGTAATTGAAGCACCTACAGCGTCGGGCAAGACAGAGGCATTTTTGATTCCGGTGATTCAAAAAATCAAAAAAGAATCAAGTGATACCAAAGGAGTATTTGCAATATTTGTTTATCCAACCAAAGC
>JANPCQ010000156.1:0-2226 GCA_031431055.1 Nitrosarchaeum sp. | reverse complement strand
TAGTTTTATTGATTAATTTCAATGATCCATTTTTTACTTTGCTACGAAATGCTCCAACTTTTTTTGCAGTATTATAATCAACAGGAATACTTTCTCCTTCCCAATAAGGAACAGTTATGCCTCCTCCTCTAAATGGCTCAACATTTACTGAAAATGATTTTTCATCCACATTGAGTATTCTCCATTGAGACCCTTTTAGAACGAAAATATTGCCAGAATCACCAAAATCACCTACAAATCTTTGATCCAATGTTCCAATGATTTTTTTTCCAACACTGTCAAATACTTTGAATTTAAGAATATCAGGAATTGTAGAAAGATTTTCAAAGTAATATTTGAAAGAACGGCCTTTTTTCCAGAAAGTCATTTTTGTTCTATCAAAGAAGATCAAATAGTTAGAATCAAGCAAATCTAAAACGCCCAATAAATCTTCTAGTTGTAAATTTCTAAATGGATACGCGTTGTTTATTATTTCTAATGCTAAATTCACGGAAATTTCTCCGAGTTGCATTGTCATTCCAACAAGATGATGTGCAAGTACATCTAGAGAACTATCATGAATTTTTTGCTCTTCTATGGAACCTTCTTTAATACGATCTAGTATTGCTCTTGCTTCAAATTCATCATCAGAATTGTTTGTAATTATTAGCCCCTTAGCAGAAGCATCTCTGTTATGTCTGCTACGTCCTATTCTTTGAATTAGTTTTGATACTTGTCTAGGAGAACCATAATGAATTACCAACTCTATTGAACCTATATCCAATCCTAATTCAAGTGAGGAAGTACAAACTACAATCCCACGTTTTCCTTCTCTTAATGTAAGCTCAGTATCCTCTCTAACCTCTTTTGATAATGATCCATGATGTAATTCTATATTGATAGATGATTTTTCTTTTAACATAGAAGCTAAGAATTCAGCCTCTCCTCGAGTATTAGTAAAAAGAAGTATAGGGGAATCTAAATTCAGTTCTAAAACATGCTCAATTATTTTATCTACAACATCTGAAATCGTTCCATCGACAAATTTAACTTCAACATCATATTTTCGAACAGAGGTATCTCGAATAATTTGACATTTTCTTTTAGTTCCTACTATAAATTTTCCAGCTTCTTCAAAATTACCAACTGTTGCAGACAATCCAATTTTTGTAAGATAGTATTTTGAGTTAAGCTGTAATCGCTCTATACTTAATGATAGTTGAGAACCTCTTTCGCTAGCAAGTAATTCATGTACCTCATCAATAACAATCCACTCAAGTTCAGATAGTGCATCTAACATCTTTATCTGTGTGAGAAGAATAACTAGAGTTTCAGGAGTTGTTATTAGAATATCTGGAGGATTTTCAGTGATTTTTCTTCTTGCAGTCTGAGTTGTATCACCATGTCTTATTTCAATTGAAAGATCATTACTTTGAGCATATTTGGTAATCCTTCGAAACACATCTCGATTTAGTGCTCGTAAGGGAGTAATGTAAAGAACTTTAATTTTTCCAAGTTTTTTTGATTTCTTTACTAGTGAAAAAATTGGAATTACAGAGCATTCTGTTTTACCCGAACCAGTTGGTGCAATTACTAGACAGTCTTTTTTTTGTAAAATTATAGGTGAAGCTTTTTTCTGAATTTCAGTAAGATTAGTAAATCCGAAATGAGCAAATAGTGAATCAAGTACTGAATCAGGAAACTGATTCTTTTGTTGTATTTGATCGTGATCTTTCATAAACCATTACGCCAACTAGACCAAGTGTGAATAAGACTATAGTAATTATTGGAATTGAATCAAAAATTCCTGCCATTGCTGAACTTTATGATTGACGGTTAAATATCTTCAGTATAATCAGATAATCCTGCGGTATGTATTTTATAAGAAAAATGAGATTGATGAAGAAGCCATCTTATTTCTCCATGAAATTTTGATGAAATTTTTGTAAGTTTAATTTTGATGTGTGTAAATGGATCAATTGCAGTTCTCATATTTTCCATTTCTGTACCGTCTATGTTTCTAATCATATTAGTAATAACAATAGGAATTTTTTTATTAATAGCAATTAAGGATAGGTTATGAACGTATTTGATAAATAGAGAATTTTTTTCAAATGTTGTGTCTTCTTTTGGATATTCATAGGAAAATAAATCAGTAATGTTATCAATTACAATTAGGGAAAAGTTTGAGACATTCATAATATCAATTGATTTGATTTGTTCAGAAGTATTAGTAATTCGTGAAAC
>JANPCQ010000155.1:0-4567 GCA_031431055.1 Nitrosarchaeum sp. | reverse complement strand
CAATGTGGCAAACGTTGAGAAGTTTAAGACCATAAGAACAGGCGAAGATTATATTCAAAGCCTGAGAGGAAGAGATCTCAAAATTTACCTTTTTGGAGAACTAGTAAAAGAACCAGTAGATCACCCAATGATTAGACCATCAATTAACGCAGTAGCAGAGACATATGACTTGGCTGTACGAGAAGAGGAACTTGCTTCTGCCAATTCATCAATTACTGGATTAAGAGTTAACAGATTTTTACATATTGCAGAAAGTGCACAGGATTTGGTTTTACAAAATAAAATGCAGAGAAAACTAGGACAAAACACTGGAACATGTTTTCAGAGATGTGTTGGAATGGATGCACTGAACGCTTTGCATTCTACTACATTTGAAATTGATGAGAAACATAAAACCAATTATCATAAACGATTTTTAGAATTTGTAAAGATGGTTCAAAAAGAAAATCTTGTCATTTGTGGTGCCATGACTGATACAAAAGGGGACAGAAGTAAGGGACCGGCAGAGCAAGATGATCCTGATTTGTTTACTAGAATAGTTGACAGGGATGAAAAAGGAATCTATGTTACAGGAGCTAAAGCACATCAGACTGGCTGTATCAACTCACATTGGATTATTCTAATGCCTACAGTACGATTAACAGAAAACGACAAAGACTGGGCTGTTGTTGGTGCAATTCCAGCAGATGCTAAAGGTGTGACTTACATCTATGGAAGACAATCATGTGACACTAGAAGTATGGAGGAAGGAACAATTGATGACGGTAATGCAAAATATGGAGGACAAGAAGCATTAATGATTTTAGATAGAGTATTCATTCCATGGGATAAGGTATTCATGCATGGTGAATACGAATTTGCATCAATGCTAATTGAGCGCTTTACTTGTTATCATAGACGTAGCTATGTCTGCAAAACTGGACTAGGCGATATACTAATTGGCGCAGCAGCTACTGTAGCTGACTATAATGGAATACCAAATGTATCTCATATCAAAGATAAACTTGTTGAGATGACTCATCTTAATGAGACAATTTTTGCTGCAGGAATTGCATCATCATACCTAGCACACAAGATGAAATCAGGTGTATATCTTAATGAAGACATGCTTGCCCAAGTTTGCAAACACAATGTAACTAGATTCCCATATGAAATCAGTAGACTAGCACAAGACATTGCAGGTGGATTGGTAGTAACTTTACCATCTGAGAAAGACTTTAGACATCCAGTAACAGGGCCATTACTTAAAAAATATCTTAAAGGTAGAAAGGGCGTTGATGTTGAAAACAGAATGAGAATACTTAGACTAATTGAAAACATGACAATGGGAAGAAATGCTGTGGGATATCTTACTGAATCAATGCATGGAGCTGGTTCTCCACAAGCACAGAGAATACAAATTCAGAGACAGATGCAAATTGGATACAAAAAGAATCTTGCAAAAAACCTTGCAGGAATTACAAACGACATTGAAAAACCAAATGAACCATCTGATTATTTCAATCGCGTTTTTAAAACCAAAGATTCAATTTTGTAATATAAAACAGTAACCTGTTTGTAATTTTAGAAAATTATTTTTGATCTTTTGACTCTTCTGTTTCAGGGAGTTTACTTTCTTCGTGTTTAGAATACACATTATCTTTTTCTAGTTTGTCTAATTCTGGAATATTTACAGATGATTCTATCTTGGAATCATTTTGATTCAATGAATTCTGCAAACTAGATTCTTTTTCATTTTTCTTTTTAGACATTTGCTTTACAATCATGACTCCTATGACAATTACAATTATGATGTAATTCATCGGAGGTTTCAATAGTTGCGTGACATAGCCTATTTGTGGAATTGTATAGGCAACTTTACCAATATACTCTTCTTTGGTAATTGGATAATCTGTTCCTGGAATTGATGCTGGATTTGCATCTCCTTTTGTTCTGATTGTTTTAGGTTCATCATCAATAATTGCTGCAACTCTATGTACAATTACTCTATCATGTCCTGATGGACGATTAAAGACAATGATATCTTCAACTTGAATATTTTCAAATGGCTCATGTCCTTGAACAATTAATACATCATATACTTGTAAAACTGGAACCATACTTCCACTGGCTACTACATAAAATGGATTTTGCGTCCCAAATGCAAGTTGCAGACCAACCCAAATTACAATTACTCCTATGGCGACAATTAGAATATCTTTGAGTATTCCTTTTGACATGATTTTTTTGTTCAACTTCATTAACCGCCTATAGTTTGATTGATTAAATTTATCTGCACTTATTGTAGCTTACTGCCACATTCTTCACAGAACTTGGAGCCTTCTTTATTTGAAAATCCACAACTTGCGCACTTTCCTGGCTGAGTTGCAACTACTGGGCTTCCTAAAAGAATCACTTCTCCTACTTTTCTTATGCCATTCCATGGAATACTGCTTTCTGTTCCATCATTTTTTATGATTAACAACACCATTGATTGATTGGAATCTATTCCAACATGTTTTGCCTTTCCAATCATTTTTGCATTTTCATCATATACTGCCAATCCTTCAATTGAGCTGACTGCGGTAACTGGACCTGGTTGTGTAGTTTCTGGTTTTACTTGTACAGGTTCAGGTTGTGAGATTGTAGTTTGACTTGGCTCTAATGGTTTTGCACTTCCAATTTCAACTGTTTCATTTTGTTTTCTAAATTCTCTATACTCTGCTATTACTGCACTACATGAATTACAAATGTATTGGCCTTTTTCTGCAAGAATTAAATTTTCTGCAACTTCTTCATTTGGATTTTCATATTTAATTTTTGGAGGACCCTCAAATTCTTTTTCACATGTATTGCAAAAATGTTTAGTAATTTTCTGACTATCTAATCTACCCATTGGTGCCAAAAATAGATCTGGACCTCCTAGGTTTCCTTTCATTTGTTGTTGATCAGTTACAGTTGCCATTACATAGCCGCCAGATCCTCTTAATTTTTTAAGTCTAAGTTCACTACTCATATCTCCGTTTTATTGAAACGACATTTAAGTATATATCACTAAATCTATTTTTTGATTTTTCTTTTCCAACAAAAAATATGGTGTTAATTCTGGTGAACATTTTTAGGTACGTTCAATAAATTACAGTCATCATGGGAATAACAGAAATTTCAGATGCAAAGTCTTGGGAAATCAATGTAATACACTCTGATATGCCAGTGTTTGTTGATTTTTGGGCACAATGGTGTGGTCCATGTAGAATGGTAAGCCCAGTAGTAGAAGAACTGGCAAATGACTATCAAGGCAAAGTAAAATTTGTCAAAGTCAATGTAGATGAGGCCAATGAATTGGCATCAAGATACAATGTCTTTAGCATTCCAACCTTAATTCTCCTTAACAAAGGCGAAATAGTTAGTCAGCAAGTTGGTGCGGCATCAAAAGAGTCATACAAAAATATGATTGATAGAGCATTACAAGCATAAACCATTAGCACATTTTTCTATTTTATTTTCTAAATTCGGCGTATTGAGAATTAGTTTTACCTAAGAGAATATTGTGCATGGTAAATCGATAAAGGCAAAGTATTGTCAATAAAATGATCCTAAAGTAATTAATATTCCAAAAGTAAAGCATGGGTATGTCATTTGGTGAAGTAGATACACTAAACATGCTATTTGACAAACTGCAAAGTTTGTTTGATGATTCTCAAGGATACTATGAATCATTTCTTGACACCAATAACATGTACAAAAAAGGTCTACTAAGTGACAAAGAATTCTTTCAAAAACTAGGCGATTATGTTGTAGCTTACTCTGCATTGGAATTTCTTGCAATCAAAGTTATCTTTGAGCTGAAAAAATCTCGTGGTTCTGGTTCAGGCAATACTCAATCTCCTGGATTAATGCCGGGAATGGGACAACCTGGAATGATGAGTGGAATGCCAAGATCTGGTACTGCACAAAATCCTGTTGGTGGTCCTCCAAGTATTGTATCTGCACAACAAGCATTTGGTGATGTTGGGACTTTGCCCTCACCTGATCCAGCATTAATGCCAAGAAGAACAGTTGCATCTGGTGGATGTCCATCATGTGGTGCATCACTAAGACCAAACGCAAAGTTTTGCACAAAATGTGGCACTAAAACATAAAATTTTAATCCTGTGTTGTACCACATTCAGGACAGAATTTTGCTGTCTTTGATAAAGTTGTACCACATTCAGAACAAAACTTTCCATCAGAACTAGCTTCTGAAAATGCATTTCCGTAAACATTTGAACTCTTGACAGCACCGGATGGCTCGTATTTGTCATCATCAATTAAAATTGGTGCAAAATCTTGTTCTACCATAAATGTCAGCATTCTTGGAAGTGTATTATCTTTGTTTTGAGGATCTGGAACTGTATCTCCTAACCAAAACGCAAATCTCATCAGGGTTAATTCTGGAGTAGAAAACGCAAGAGTGTGTTTTGACATGTAATCTTGCGCAGCTTTTTTTCCATCAAAAACCTTCATGGAAATTTATAATCTTTGTTTATGTATAATAGTTTCTGGAAAAATTATTAATGGACCGGGGGGGAATTGAACCCCCGACATC
>JANPCQ010000154.1:0-4226 GCA_031431055.1 Nitrosarchaeum sp. | reverse complement strand
CCAACAAGTCATACTTTCGTATTCTTTTAGTTGTGTCGCAAAATTCCCTCATAAATGGGGGGGATACTCTTTTTATTCTCTGTCAATATATTCGTCTATTCCAGGAGGTTCTGGTGCAAGACCCTTTCTCTTTCTAATTTCTGCAATTGCAGTAGTAGCTATAGATTTTGGAAGCTCAGTCCATGCCTTAAACGAAGTATTCCATGTTGCACGTCCAGCTGTTTGACCTCTCATTGCTTCTGAAAGTGTAAATGTTTCAGATGCTGGAATTTCACCAATAATAATACTGGATGCTCCTTTTTGTGCCATGTCAAGTACTTTGCCACGCTTTCCAGATAATACGGTTGCAACATTTCCTACCAAATCTGTTGGAACTCTAACCTCGATTGCAAGCATTGGTTCCAGTATTGTAGTTCCTGCAGTTAATAGTGCACCCATACAAGCACGTCTAGAAGCAGGACCCAATTGGGACAGACCTCTATGAGCAGTATCTTCGTGAGGAACAAAGTGAGTAAAAGTAAATTTGCAATCTCGCATTTGCTCTTTGCATAAAGGACCTTCTTTCATAACATCTTCAAATCCAGAATTAATAGAGTCGGTAGATTCTTGAATAAACTGAACACCTTTTGTTCCATTAATCATAACATTTCCACGTGGATCTAATTTCATAACTCTCTTAACGGTATCAGTATCCCAACCAGCACCTTTGAGAAGATCAGCTACCACCTTTTTGTCTTTCATGTCACTAACTTCACCAGTTCGAAGCATGTGTGCAATAGCTGGCTCTAATGGTTCTACTTTCATGAAAATCTTGTTATGTCTATTTGGGGATTTTGACATTATTGGGTCACAACTACCTTTGACAGTTTCCCTATAATTGATAAGTGGCTCAGATGTAATAATTTCCAATTTAGTATCTTGAATACGATGAGTTGCTACATCAAGATGAAGCACACCCATTCCGGCAACAAGCGTTTCACCTGTTTCTTCGTCAATTTTTACTACAAGATTAGGATCTTCAATTGTTAGTTGTTTGAGAACCTCAACTAATTTAGGTAAATCTTTAGGATGTTTTGGTTCTATTGCAATTTGAACGACAGGTTCTGAAACATATTTGACTCCTTCAAACATTGGAATACCTTTAACAGATGAGATTGTATTACCAGCTCTTGCTTCAGTTAATCCCAATAATGCAGGAATGTTTCCAGCACCTAATTCACCAATTTGTTCTCTTTGGTTACCCATGAAAAAGTTTACAGATTGAACTCGGCCTTCTCGTTTTGAATCTATAATGTTAATTGTTTGTCCATCTTTTATTGTTCCTGAAAATAATCTACCAATTGCAACAGGTCCAGCAGCAGGATCTAACACCATGTTAACTACCATCATAATTGTTGGTCCATCATCACTGCATGCCAAAAGCGCTTTTCCTATATCAGATTCAAGATCTCCTTTCCAAATTTGAGGAATTCTATATTTTTGAGCAACGTCTGGTGGTGGAACGTGTTTAACTACCATTCCCAATACAGCGTCAGCTAATGGAGCTCTTGCTACTAGGTCATCAACTTTTTCATTTTTATACGCATCAATAACATCTTTGAATGTAATGCCGTTTTCTTTCATAATATCTACGTTAAATGCCCACTTGTCTTTAGCAGAACCAAAGGTCACACTAGAATCTTGTATTGATACTTTCCATTTTTCTTTGTATTCTGGTTCTGCATAAGTATCAACTAGTTGGTTAAAGCTGGACACTACACCTGCAAGTGTATCTTGCATTTGTTCTGGAGTTAAACGGAGTTCTTTGATTAGTCTATCTACTTTGTTGATAAATAAAACGGGTCTGACTCTTTCTTCTAATGCCATTCTTGTTACAGTTTCTGTCTGAGTCATAATTCCTTCAACTGCGTCACAGACAACTGTTGCTCCGTCAATTGCTCTAAGGCTTCGAATTACCCTTCCACTAAAATCAACGTGCCCAGGGGTATCAATCATGTTAATGACGTATTCTTTGTCTTTTTGTGTAAAGTGTAATGTTACGTTTGCTTGATAAATTGTAATTCCTCTTGCTTGCTCTTCTTTATCAAAATCCATTGCCAGCGCTTTTCCAGCAGCAGACGGGGCAATAATTCCAGAATTTGCCAAAAGACTATCACTCATAGTGGTTTTACCGTGATCAACATGTGCAATTACACTAAAGTTACGAATATTGTCTTTATTCTTGATAATCTTTAGTACTTCAATTGTTGACTTGAATTTTGCCATATTCGCAAACCTAATTATTCAGCTATTAAATCTTATGAGAAGATCAATGGATCATTTATCACTTGCATTTTGCTTGCTATGAAAATTTTTTTCTTTAAAAATTATTACAGTATCACTTTTTACAGAAATCACATACATATTAGAAAAACAGTCTAGTTTTGATTTTTATAACGAATATTCAGAAGTAACATGTGGAAATTTCTGTAGGACATACACCAGATTCAGATGATGCATTCATGTTTTATGGAATGTTTACAGGAAAAGTAACGTCTTCAGATTTTACTGTGAATCATGTGATTGAAGATATTGAAAAGCTAAACAGAAAAGCAACAAACCCAGAACTAGACGTTACAGCAGTATCGGTTCATGCGTGTGCTTACATTCCAGGATATACTGTTTTGAGAAGCGGTGGAAGCTTTGGAATAGGATATGGTCCGATTGTTACGGCAAAAAGACAAATGATAATTGATGAGATTAAAAAATGTAAAATTGCAATACCTGGTAAAATGACATCTGCATTTTTATTGCTTCAGTTAATGATAGGTAAATTTGATTATGTTGAAATGAATTTTAGCGATATTCCAGAGGCTGTAAGAAATGGCAAAGTAGATGCAGGATTAGTCATTCATGAAACTCAATTATCATATGAACAAGAAGGAAATGTCAAAATTTTAGATATTGGTAAATGGTGGGATGAAAAAACAAATGGGCTACCGGTTCCACTAGGAATCAATGTTATGAAAACCAATCTAGGAATGGATACAATTCATAAATTTGATCAGTATTTGCAAGCATCAATAGAGTATGGATTGAATAATCTAAATGATGCAATAGATTATGCAATGCAGTACAGCAGAGGAAAACCAAGAGAGTTGATTGAAGAATTTGTAAAAATGTATGTCAATAAAATTACTGTAAATATGGGAGAGAAAGGAGAAGAGGCAATAAGAAGAATGTTTGAAATGGCAAAACAAAAAAACTTGGTACCAGAATTTACACTTAGCATAGCCATCAAGTAATTATATTGCAAAAAAGTTTACAACTTAATGGGAGACGGAATAGGAGGACCAGTAATAGGTTGTCTGTCAAATAATACATTTGAGCTTCTAGTAACTCATTTTCGTAAAGACAACAAAGAAGAATATGCTAGAAAAGAGCGCATAATAATTGCCAAAATTGACAATCCTGATGAACCCCAATATCAAGAAACAACACAAACAGACCTAGAGATGGCACTGAAAGGAAAGTTTGTGTCATGTAATGTGCAATACAGAGATTTCAAAACCGATGCACTTGTTTGTAATGTCTTTGTTCAAAAACCTCCAGAAGGTTTCTAGTTTTCACAATATCTGCTAACACTTAGAATGTTCTGACTTTTTTCTTTACTTTCTGTGGAGCATTTTCATCTTCGTAATCTATTTTTTCCCCGCAAAAAGGGCAAAAATCAATAGATTGTACTGAATGTCCCTCATATGTGATTTGGTCCACTATAGAAAATTTGCCATGCTCATAACTCCAGACTGTAAATTTTTTACAATATCTTTTAAATTTTTCACAGCAAAACTCAGTATCACGCTTTAATGTAAAATTTGAATATGTATTATTTTCAGATTCTGGATCCTGTAGTGTTTCCTTTTTGTATAATGCTTTCATAGTAAAGTCAAAACAATGGATTTTGCACGCCTGATAAAGCCTTCTGGAGGGATAGTAACGTTATATCTTCTTAATTCGTACGTCTGAAGCAAGTCAACTAACACATAATTTAAAAAATCAGTGGTTTTGATTCAGTATTATGAGTGTAGAGCGCATAGTTTTTGAATTTGTAAAATATATTCAGAAAGAGCCAGGCAAATGTCCTGCATGTGGATTTAACATTATAATTGAATGTTGTAGTTTTATAAAAGGTCGGGGTTGGTTTTGCCCAAAATGTAAAACATTGTCAGTGTATGATGAAGAAATAC
>JANPCQ010000153.1:0-10275 GCA_031431055.1 Nitrosarchaeum sp. | reverse complement strand
GTGCGGTAGGTGTTGTAAATTATGATGCAATCAGACTGATAGAAAATATTCCAGATGCTCATGATTCACCACAACCATTAATGGAATTTGGAATCTATGATGACGGAATATTATATGATAATCTACACAAGAAATTATTTTATTTTTATCATAATCAAAATAGATTTGAACAATTTAAAATGAGCGGTGATTCATTTGGAGATTTTAAAGCAACTGAAATAGTACCTAATATGAACCAAGAAAAATTCTCAAATATTGTAAACAAGGCAAAGCAGTACATTCATGATGGGGATATTTTCCAAGTGGTGTTATCTAGAAAGTTTACGTTTGATACCAATGGAGATAATCTAACATTATACAAAACACTACGAAGATTAAATCCATCACCATACATGTATCATCTAAAACAAGATAGCAAAACAATCATTGGAGCATCACCTGAAATGTTAGTAAGAATCACAAATGATAAAGTAGAAACATTCCCAATTGCTGGAACTAGAAAAATTACAGATGATGAGGAGAAAAATAAACAGTTATCTGATGAACTACTCCATGATGAAAAAGAATTAGCAGAGCACACCATGTTAGTTGATTTGGGAAGAAATGACATAGGCAGAGTATGTAAGTATGGAACTGTACACATTGAAGAATTAATGCAGATCAAACGATTCAGTCATGTGCAGCATATAGTAACACATGTTGTAGGTAATTTGGCGCCTGAAAACGACATGTTTGATGCATTTAAGGCAGTATTTCCAGCAGGAACGGTATCAGGGGCTCCAAAAGTCAGAGCCATGGCGATAATTGATGAATTGGAATCCGAAGCAAGAGGACCATATGCAGGGGCAGTAGGATATTTTTCATTTAATGGATGCTGTGATTTTGCAATTGCAATTAGAAGTATATTCATAAATGATAACAAAGGATTTGTGCAATCAGGGGCAGGAATTGTCTCAGATTCTGTTGCAGAAAACGAATTCAAAGAAACGGAACATAAAGCTAGTGCAATGCTTCAAGCACTAAGGGAGGCAACAAATTGAAATTTCTAATTATTGATAATTATGATTCGTTTGTATACAATATTGCTCAATACTTGGGTGAGCTAGGAGTAGATTGTGATGTAATTAGAAATGACAAGATAACACTAGAACAAATAAAACAAAACAACTATGATGCAATAATCATATCACCAGGTCCAGGAACTCCAGCAGACAGAAAATATTTTGGAGTATGTAGCGATGTAATCAAAGACATGGGACCTACCACTCCAATATTAGGAGTGTGTTTGGGACATCAAGGAATCATTGAGGCATTTGGGGGCAAGGTTACAAATGCGGGTTGTGTAAGACACGGTAAGACTAGCCCAGTTGTGCATACAGATTCAGAATTATTCAAAGATGTAAAGAATCCATTTAAGGCTACAAGATATCATTCACTAGTTGGAGACAAAACAATAATTCCAGATGTATTAGAAGTAACAGCTACTGCAGCTGATGATGGAGAAGTAATGGCAGTAAGACACAAAAAATATCTAATAGAAGGAGTACAGTTTCATCCCGAATCAATCATGACAGAGGACGGAAAAAAGATCCTCTCAAATTTTATAAAACAGGTGAAAAACAAAAAATGATTTCAGATTTAATTTCAAAGCTACAACAAAAGACAGATCTCACATATGATCAGATGAATTATGTCATGACAGAGATTTTATCAGGTAAAACAAATGACAAAGAAAATTTAGATTTTCTATTCAATCTAACAGAAAAAGGTGAAACAGATGATGAGTTACTTGGCATGCTAGATAAAATGCGGGAATTTGCCCTTAAAGTAGAGCCTAAAAACAAGGGAAAAATAATCGACATGTGTGGTACGGGAGGAGATAACCTTCAAACATTCAATGTGTCCACTACTGCCTCATTTGTGGTAACAGCCGCTGGAGGAGTTGTAGCAAAACATGGCAATCGTTCGAGTTCAGGCGTTTCTGGAAGTGCGGATATTTTTGAATATTTTGGATATGATCTAAACACAGAGCCAGATAGAATTACAGACATACTTGAAAAACATAACATATGTTTTATGTTTGCACAAAAATTTCATCCTGCAATGAGACATGTATCAAATGCGAGAAAGCAGTTAGGAAAAAGATCAGCGTTTAATCTTTTAGGTCCACTATCAAATCCAGCTTGTGTTAAAAATCAGATGATAGGGGTTGGGGCTATCGAGTTTTTAGATAGACTACCACTAATTCTAAAAAGAAACGGAGCCGAAAACATCATGACAGTTCACTCTGATGATGGCATGGATGAATTTTCTACTAGTGCAACAAATAGAGTATGTATTTTAAGAAATGATAAAGTATTGATGAATTCAATTGATCCCCTAGTAGTAGGACTACACAAGTCAACACTAAGAGACATTCAAATTAAAACAAGAGAAGATGCAATAAAGGCATTTGTTGGAGTATTAAACAATACTGCAAATCAAGCCATGGTAGAAACAACAGCTCTTAATGCAGCTGGAGGATTAATTGTTGCAAACATTGTAAATAATTTTGAAGAAGGAGTTGAATTAGCATTAAACACAATTAAAGATGGAAAAGCATTCAAACTATTAGAAAGATTTGTTGCAGATACAGGAGATATTTCAAAATTAAAGGTGATGATATGATGGCTGAAAATATTCTAAGAAAACTAGTAAAGAATTCACAAACTGCAATTGATGATGGAGTGTATGATATAGATGTAAAATTGCAAAAATCAAACAAGGATTTTTTACAAATAATAAAATCAAATAAACATGCAACACTACTTACAGAAATAAAATTTTCTTCCCCATCTTTGGGTAAGATTAGAACATTATCAGACCCAGCTAGTATCGCAAAACAAATGATTGCAGGAGGCTCTAAAGCACTATCTGTTCTTACCCAGCCTCATATGTTTAATGGCTCACCAGAGTACTTTATGCAAGTAAGACAAGCAGTAGATGTCCCATTATTGATGAAAGATATTATGATTGATACGGTACAGATTGATGCTGCAGAAAAAATAGGGGCAGATTACATGTTAGTTATTCAATCACTATTTGATCAAGGATTTCTCAAAGATATTGATGAGTTCATTAAATACGGTCACAAAAGGGGGCTGAAAATTTTACTAGAGGTTCACACAAAACAAGAATTTCAAAATGCGCTAAAAACTGAATCAGATCTAATTGGAATTAACAACAGAAATCTAGACACGTTAGAGATTGACCTTAAAACTACAGAAAAAGTACTAGAAGGGTACAAAAAAATACGACCAATACTATCAGAGAGTGGAATTGAAACCACTAAAGATATACAATATCTAAAAAAGTGTGGAGCAGATGCATTTCTAATAGGATCTAGTATAATGAAAAGTGATAATATCGAAGAACATGTCAGAAAATTGGTGAATGCATATTGAAGTATCCTAAAGATGGGAGATTTGGAGAGTTTGGCGGCAAGTATATTCCAGAGACACTAGTTCCTGCAATTGAAGAATTAGAAGAAAATTATCTTAAATTCAAAGACAATAAAGATTTCAAAAGAGAATTAGATTATTATCTCAAACAATATGCAGGAAGACCAACTCCGTTATACTATGCAAAAAATTTATCAGAAAAATGTGGGGGTGCTAAAATCTATCTAAAAAGAGAAGACCTCTTGCACGGAGGAGCTCACAAAATAAACAACACATTAGGTCAAGCACTACTTGCAAAAAAAATGAATAAAAAAAGGATCATTGCGGAAACAGGTGCAGGTCAACACGGAGTAGCTACTGCAATGGCATGTGCTGTGTTGGGAATGAAATCCGAAGTATACATGGGATACAAAGATACCATACGACAAAAGCTAAATGTATACAGAATGAACATGCTTGGTGCTAAAGTTCATCCAGTAAAATCAGGCTCAAAAACTCTCAAAGATGCAATCAATGAGGCAATCAGAGACTGGATTACAAATGTAGAATCTACATATTATTTGTTAGGCTCTGCAGTAGGTCCTCATCCATATCCTGTAATGGTAAGAGACTTTCAAAGTGTGATAGGAGAAGAAATTAAAGTACAGATGGAAAAAATAAACAAAACACCAGACATTGTAATTGCATGTGTTGGTGGAGGATCAAATGCAATCGGGACATTTTATCCACTAGTTGATACAAATGCAGAAATCATTGGAGTCGAAGCTGCAGGTAAAGGATTAAAATCAAAATATCACTCTGCAACATTATCAGCTGGCAGTAAAGGGGTGCTTCATGGAATGATGACATATCTATTACAAGATGATGAAGGACAAATCACAGAAACACACAGTATTTCAGCAGGATTAGATTATCCAGGTGTAGGTCCAGAGCATTCTTATTTAAAAGATACCAAGCGAGTAAAGTATCACTCTGCAACAGATGCCGAAGTAATCGATGCGTTTTTGATGTTGACTAGAACTGAAGGAATCATTCCAGCTCTAGAGTCAGCTCATGCAATAGCTGAAGCAATGAAGGTTGCAAAAAAGAGTAAAAAATCAGAATCAATTGTAGTTACACTTTCAGGAAGAGGAGACAAGGACGTAGAAGAAGTACAAAAATATTTGAGCAAACATGTCAAAAATTAAAGAAAAATTTGCAGAACTCTCTGCCAAAAAAGAAAAGGCGTTAATCGCATACATCATGGTTGGATATCCAAATGAGAATGCAACCATATCTGCAGTAAGAGGACTAATCAAAGGTGGAGCAGACATTATAGAATTAGGATTTCCATTTTCAGATCCTATAGCAGATGGCCCTATAATTCAAAATGCCAGCACTGTATCTTTAGATAATGGAACTAAAATTAGTAGATTTTTCAACATTGTAAAAAAGATTAGAAAAGAAACAGACATACCGCTGATTCTAATGACATATACCAATATTTTGTATCATAAAGGATATTCAAAATTTATCACCGAGGCTAAAAATGCGGGAATTGATGGGTTCATTCTTCCAGACATGTCCATTGAAGAATCAAAAGAATATCTTGCATCTACAAAAAACATGGTAGACACAATATTTTTGATATCTCCAAACACAACAAAATCAAGGATAGAAAAAATTATAAAAAGATCTTCAGGATTTTTGTATTTAGTTGCAGTGTATGGTACCACTGGAGTAAAGATAGGAATTCAAAATTATACTCTAAATGCAATTAAAGAAGTTAAAAAAATCACCAAAGGGAAGATTCCAGTTGGGGTGGGGTTTGGGGTTTCAACGCCTGATGATGTTAAAAAATATGTCAAAGCAGGAGCTGATGCAGTAATTATAGGTAGTGCATTTTTGAAACTAATTGAAAAGACACCTCAAAACAAACTCGAATCAAGCATTACAACATTTACAAAAAGTCTCAAAAGACAAACCGTTCAAACATGACTTTAAAAATTCAATGGATCAGTAACGAACTTTGCCACATTTTCTACATGATAATGTGCCATTAGAGACATATTCATGGTTACAAGGCTCAGATTCTACCATCATAATTCAATTCCAAAAAATCTCAATATTATTGAATAGCGATGTAAACTTTGAGTACACATACAAAATCATTTTACATAAATTAATGAACAATAATTAAAATTGTAAAAAGATAACAAATGTGATTTAAAAATTGAAATTTTGTTATGAAATAAGGAAATTTTTCATAACAAGAGAAATATTATGATATAAAATTGACATTCACGCATTTAGATTTATCGATAAATTATAACAATTCGTTAAAGAGTAGTGGTCTGTTATTTTCAATGGGAAATTGGGGTAACTCTATTTCAGGTAAAGACCACCATCTAGATGTACTCAGTGTATAGATACGCACTGTGAAATAAAAAACACTCGTTAAAAAGCCCAAACACTCGTTAAAAAAAATAAGAAATTTCATACGCATGTAAGATCTCCATGCTAGAATAAGAGATCGCATAATTTTAGAGTCTGATCAGCAAAACATACAAAAACCAGATACTTGTTTTCTTAATGTGCAGACGAAGCTTATTTTTGTCACAGGGGGTGTAATGTCAGGCCTTGGAAAAGGTGTAACAACATCATCGATTGCAAAATTATTACAGTTAGCAGGCCAAAAAGTGTCTTGTGTCAAAATAGATCCCTATCTCAATTATGATGCAGGAACAATGAATCCTGTTGCTCATGGGGAGGTCTTTGTAACAGAAGACGGTGGCGAATGCGATATGGATATTGGAAACTATGAGAGATTCCTAAATCAGAATATTCCAAAAAGTCACAACATTACCACATCTCAGATATATTCAGCAGTAATTGAAGCAGAAAGAAAAGGAGAATATCTTGGTGCATGTGTTCAGATAATTCCTCATATCACGGATGAAATCAAAAACAGAATTAGAAAAATTGCCGAAGAAGAAAAACTAGATTTTTTGATTGTAGAATGTGGAGGTACGGTAGGAGACATAGAATCATTGCCATTTTTAGAAGCCCTAAGACAAATGAGAGTTGAAGAAGGACCACAAAATGTAATTTTTGTACATGTGACACTTGCACCATCATTAGACGTAGTAGGAGAACAAAAGACAAAGCCTACACAACACAGTGCACAGGAATTAAGAAGAATAGGTATTCAGCCTGACTTTTTGGCAGTAAGATGTACAACACCACTAGAAGAAAAGACAAAGAAAAAAATTGCATTATTTACCAATGTTACTGCAAATGACGTACTATCATGTCATGACGTAAAATCAATTTTTCAAGTACCGCAAATATTGTATGATCAGGGAATATTGGACTCATTATTTAGAAAGTTTGGAAAAGTTGGAATGGTAAATGCATCTGCAAACTGGGATAAATGGAATAGTATTGCAGAATCTATGATAAATCATGAAGACCAGAAAGTAAAAATTGCAATGGTTGGAAAATATGTCACACTTGCAGACAGTTACGTCAGTGTAAATCATGCGCTAAAGCACGCAGGTGCCAAGTTAGGAAAATCAGTTGAGATTAATTGGATTGATTCAGAATCAATGACAGATTTTAACAATTTATCAAAATATGACGGCATACTAGTTCCAGGAGGATTTGGAACAAGAGGGTCAGAAGGAATCATACAAACTGCAAACTATGCAAGAGAGAAAAACATACCATATCTTGGAATATGCTTTGGATTTCAGCTAGCGGCAATTGCGTTTGGAAGAAATGTTTTGAAGTTAGAGGATGTAAATACTACTGAAATAAAACCAGATGCTAAAAATCCAATTGTAGATTTACTTCCAGAACAAAAAAACATATCAGATATGGGAGGATCATTAAGACTTGGTGCAAATGATATTCAAATAAAATCAAATACAATATCTCACAAAATCTACAATGCAAGTACAATTAGCAAAAGACACAGACATCGGTATGAGATCAATAAAAAATACATTCCAGAATTTGAAAAAAATGGGCTGATATTTTCAGCTGAAAGTGACGGAGGTAAAAGAATGGAAATGTTAGAGATTTCATCTCATAAATTCTATCTGGGGGTACAATTTCATCCAGAGTTTAACAGTAGGCCAGGATATCCAGAGCAGTCATTTGAGGCATTTGTAAAAGCTGCATCTCAGAAATAGAAAATAGATGCCTCAAGAACAACATAATTTTAGAATGTCTCAATAGTGGGAATTACAAAAATAGGAATTAATAACAACATTATTAAATAATTACAAAAAAGAGGGAAATGAAGATTTGACAAGATGCACAAATTGTGGAAAAGATTATCATATAGGAATAAAGAATTTTTGCTCTAATGCTTGCTACGAATCGGATTTACAAAAAAGGATCAAAGATGCGTGTGATGATAATACAACACATATCAAAAACTTGTCATAATATTTTACAATACTAAAAAATAAAACCTATTCTATTTTTGAGATTTCATAGATTTTTTGTCGTGCGTCTCTGATTGAGACCTTCTTTTTGACATATCCTTTTTTGAGCAAATGGCTAAGTGCCAATCTAACGGTTCTGTCTGGAAGTAAAGTCTTGTTTGCAAGGTCTTTTTGTGTAAGCGCCCCTTCATACTCTAATGTCTTTAGCAATAATTTAGAGCTTGGAGGCATACTAAGTAGTTCTTCAGCCAGATGGACCTTCTTTGCAAGTGCAGAGATTGCAGTAGAGTCTGTTTTGAGTCGGATTATTTTTGCCGGAGGTAAAAACTGAGTACATTCTACTATATTGTTTACTTTGTATCTATCTAGTCCATCAAGAACAACTTCGCAGTGCAGTCTAGCTGAAATATCACTAATTTGAATAGAACTTTTATTTGATACAATGATTGGTCTTCGTGTAATATCTAAAGAGTTCACTGAAATTATCTCAAATACGCCAGAATCTTGAAATAACATAGGTCCACCAGCAGACATTGAATATGCAGAAGATCCAATCGGTGTAGATACAATAATTCCATCACTGTTATCGTGCCATACTTCCTCGTCATTTACACGTAATGTATGCTCCATAAGCATTGCACTTTTTGATGAAAATACTGCAACATCATTTAATACAGGATAGACATTTTTTCCATCAATTTTTACTCCTAGTCTTGGAACTTCCTCTACCGTGTAATTTTGTTTTTTTAGTATTCTTACATATGAGGGAAACTCCCTAAGATCTACCTGAGCTAAAAACCCACTAGATTCACCCTCACTTATTCCTAAAACAGGTGTTGTTGAATCAAAAGATCTATGAAAATAGTTTCTAACCCCCTTATCTCCACCCAACACCAAAATACAATCAGCTTGTTTTACTTTTGATTTTGCAGTAATTGCAAATGATTCAATTTCTGCGTCATCTAAAATTTTTTTTATGATCTTTGCTGCAGAGTCTGTTGTATCAGAACCATAGATTCCTATTTGCACAGAGAAATGAAACTAGGAGTACAATAAAAGGGTAAAGTGCTAAATCGTTCTATATTTTACTAGATTGTAAAAATAAGAAGCATTAGTCTCAATTGCACTTTTTTGAGGTATTTTAAGCAGACCCACTTGTTTTGAGTCAAGTGCAGCCTGTGCAGCTCCTCCTGCAAAACACAATGCCCAAAGAAAGTCTTTTTCTTTTAGCATTGTACAACAAAATGTTGCACAAAAAATATCTCCAATACCAGTAGTATCATAAACTTCTTTGTTTGGTAATGTTATAGAATAGACTTTGTCTTTGACTAGTAATGAAACTTCAGTTTTGTTTGTAAAAATTACATGTTCCACACCTTTTTTCTGTAGTGCCATCATCATCTCATCATGAGAACCGCTAACAATTCTTTGAGACTCATCAGGATTTACCTTGATTGCATTTACATCAGATAAATCAAGTTCAGTGTTCTCTAAAATTATATTTTTATCTGAATCTATTCGTCTCAAAAATCCTTGAGGATCAACTAGAGTAAAACTAGAGTCTTTTTTTATTTTAGTAAATGTTTCATCAGAAATTTCATGATATATTGGTGTGACCAAAGAACCATCTGCGTTTATTGTAGTATATTCAACAGGATCACATTCATGTAATAGTTTAAGCGTTCTATCAGAACCGATAATATCTATTGCAAATCGGGTTGTAAGTTTCTCAGATAATGCATTTTCAAAATTAATTTTATTTTGAGTTAAATATTGCATTGGAAAGTCTCTACCAAATTGGGTGTAAAGGTCTACATCAAATTTGAGTTGTCTTGCAGTCAATCCACCATAACATGCAGCACCTCCAATTTGTTCATGGGTTTTACCATCAATGGTAATTGTATCAATTGCACAGTGTGAAAATAATGCTAGTTTCATTGGTTATAATTCCAAACAATAGCGATTTAGTTTTTTGCATTCTTTTTTTCAAAACATTCCGGACATAGTACAATACCCTTCAATATCACCAAATCCATATTTGATCTAAAGCAGATATGACACAAGCCACGCATTATTTATCAATAAGAAATACTAAATCTAGCATTAAAACATAATTGGATTTTGAGTAAATAACAAAAATAGCCAATAAATTAACTCAGTTTTTGAATTCTTTTCGGATTTGTCTTAGGAATTTTGAATGGATTCTGATTTTTTCTAACATTTGTTCCTGAGTTCTTTCAGTATCTAGAGTAAGATTATGCTCGAAAAATGCTCGAATCTCGTGTTCCATTAAAGATGAATTTAGAAAGATCAGTAGCAAAAGTTAGATCATAGTTTATTGGAAAAATGTTCATGTCAGCAGTAATTTTGTTTGGCTTTATATTTTCTATTAGTAATTTGTT
>JANPCQ010000152.1:0-7070 GCA_031431055.1 Nitrosarchaeum sp. | reverse complement strand
ATCAATTAATTCACTAATAACAGAATTAGGAGCCTTTTCTATAATAGGAGTCATAAATGATGGAACTGCCTTAACGAGTTGAAAGTATTCTTTAGAATAACCAGATAAAGAATCAAGAGTTAATTTTCCATCAGACCACATTTGATAGAATTGGTGTTTTAGTAAACTTCTTTCTTCAATCATTTCATCAATTCGTTTTATTAGATTCATATCACATCTTCCAATTTGCCAATAAAAAATCTTTGTGTGGTTTACAAAAGATTTTATGGACAAATTACTCAATTTTGTTGGGTTCCAGTGGTGTAGACCGGTCAAGCATACTGCCCTTTCAAGGCAGTGATCCCGGGTTCAAAATCTAACGATGAAAATCCCGGCTGGAGCACCAAGATTTAATTACTAATGAGAAAGTTTTTTGAATAGGCCTATATCTTGGACAGGAAAAATATCGAGATTAATCCTTTACTTGGAACATATGGTAAGTATATCGATAAAATCAACAATGCATTAGATAGAGAATTATCACTATATTCAGAATCAGAATTCATTGAACCACTAAAATATTCCTTAGAGGGTGGAAAACGAATTAGACCAATCATCTTAGTTTTGGCTGCCGAAAGCGTAGGAAAAATTGACGATAACACATTAGCAGTATCATGTGCTGTAGAATTTTTACATATGGAATCTATCATACATGACGACATTATAGATAACGAAACAATGCGAAGACAAAAAGAACCATTTCATATCAAATATGGATACAATACAAGTGTACTAACAGGAGATTTTGTTTTGGGATTAATTCTTGCAATTTCTTCAAGATTAGACAATGCAAGAATAACAAAGGATTTGGCAACAACAGCAATGCTGATGAGTGAAGGAGAAATGATAGAAAGTAGATTAGAAACCAGTGAAGATGTTACTTTTGATGATTATCTCAAAGTAATAGAATACAAAACTGCCACTGCATTTGAAGTGGCTGCAAGAATAGGTGCAATTATTGCAAATGGTAGTGAAGAAGAAATAGAAGCACTAACAGAATATGGAAAAAATATAGGAATTGCATATCAAATAAGAGATGATTTGTTTGACTGGAAGAATGAAGATAAATTATTTAATTTACTGATCAAGAAAAGTTCTGATCCAAGAGATGTTTTCAATAAAATGGAAGAACTTTTAAAAAAATATTCTGACAAGGCTAGAGCAAGTTTAAGAAAAATTTCAGATAATGATGCAAAAATGAATTTGGATAATCTTATAAAATTTACAACATTTAAGGCATAATACCTAAGCTAAGTGTTGGTGCAGCAAATTCTACAAATTTGATAATTGGATCTGGATATACGCCGAATCCTACCAAGAAAACTATTGAAAATATCATGATTGCAATTACAGACTTTGGTTCAGATATTCTTTTTTCAGTTTCTCCTTCAAAGTACATTTTTCTTGTGATCCAACCATAGTAAGCTAATGATAAAGCACTGTTTAGAACTCCAGCTATTGCAAGCCATGGTGCCCACCATATAGTTGAACCAGCATCCAATGCACCACCAAATAACATTATTTTACTCCAAAATCCAGCAAGTGGAGGTACACCAGCTAGAGCAAATAATGAGATTACCAATCCAAGTGATGTAATAGGCATTCTTCTACCAAGTCCTTTGAGTTTATCGATGTTAGTTACTGCGAGTGTGGTTACTATTCCTGCAACTGCTATGAAGGCAGCACCTTTCATTACTGCGTGATTCAATATTTGGTATAGAGAACCTTGTAAACCAAGAGAGCTGTATGGAGCTACTGCAAGTCCAATCAAAATGTAGCCGGCATGAGCAATACTAGAATATGCTAACATCCTTGCAAGATTCTTTTGCATGATTGCAGCGATGTTACCAATGGTCATCGTCATCACTGCAATTATACCAAGAGCTAAAGTCCAATCAAGATTAAGTACAACCATTCCCAGAACAACTACTCTAATTGTTGCTGCAAATCCTGCTTTCTTTGTTCCAGCTGCAAGTAAAGTGGTAATGGTTGGAGGTGCACCTTCATAAGTGTCAGGTAACCATTGATGGAAAGGTACCAGCCCCATTTTAAATCCAAATCCGGCAATAAACATTCCAACAGATAACAATGCCAATGGCAATAACGAAGGATCAAGAGTAGAATAACCCTGAATAACTTCACCAATATTTGTTGAACCAGTTAATCCATAGGATAATGAAATTCCATAAACAATAATTGCAGATGATAATGCTCCAAACAAGAAATACTTTAGTGCGGCTTCATTTGAGCTTGGATTCTTTTTCATAAATCCAACAAGAACATATGTCGGAATGCTCATGAGCTCCCATGCAACAAATAACATCACCAAGTCAGTAGAGTATGCTATTAACACCATACCAATTGTTGAAAGAAGTATTAAGGAATAGTAAACAGCTGGATAGTTCTTTTTTCGCATATAGTTAAAGGAGCCAACTGTAGTGAAAATTGCAACAATTAGCATAGCGATTGCAAAGAATCCACCAAATGCGTCATCTACAAGTACATCTTCAGAAAACAGGGCAGACGGAAGAATATTATCAGCAAGGAATTGATATGCAACATATCCAATCGATACAATCAATGCAGCAAATGCAATAACTGCATAAAATGAGTTTGAACCTTGTTCTTTTCTGGCAATGCTGATTATAGGTAACAAAACTCCCACTGTACCAAGAATGGCAATTATTACCAATGGAGTTGAACTAATTTCTAACATCTCATCTATCTCCTATATCAATAATATCAGGACTACAAATAGCAATCCTGCTCCAAATACGAATAGATAAGATTGGGTTACACCAGTTTGAGTGCCTTGAACTACTTTGGCACTCCAACCAACTGCTTTTTGTAATCCATTATTCATTCCATAATCAATAACAGTCTTTTCAAAGTATCTGAATACTCCTCTTGAAAGCCATAATGGAGCTACAACAAAGCACCAATAGACAATTGCATTAAGATAAAATCGATTTAAAATAACTTTATGAACAGCATAAAAGAAAATATTTGAATTTACAAATTTAACAGGATCAACCCATCTACCAATATAGAATACATATCCTAATCCAGTTCCAATTGCAAAAGCAGATAATGATGCAGCGAGTGCAACGGGATTAATTCCATCTAAGAATTCAGGCAATATTGAATTTTCAATTTCATTATGTACAGAATGGATTCCAAATGATTCTTCAAGATAATTTGTAAATAGTTCATGTAGCCCACCTTCAAACGATAAGCCAACTAGACCAATAGCAATTGTCAGTACTGCAAGAATTCCATACGGTACCCACATAGATAATGGAGCTTCATGAATATGATGTCCTTCTTCTTCCATTTTTTGAATATGTTTACTCTTTGAACCATAGAAGACCAATCCAAGCATTCGAGTTGTGTAAAATGCAGTTATTACTGCAGTCAATACAGCAATGGCAAATATTGTAATGGCCCATTCATGTCCTGATGTATAAACTGCGCCAAAGATAGAATCCTTACTCCAGAAACCAGTTGTGATAAACGGGGCACCCATTAATCCAAGACCTGCAGCCCACATAAACGCATAAGTCTTTTTCATGTTTTTGCGTAATCCACCCATATCAGTCATGAATCTTGAACCTACAACATGTAGCAATGAACCTGCAGCCATGAATAATGATGCCTTAAACATCGCATGTGAAATTAGATGAAAGAAACCTGCAGTATATCCATTAACAAATTGTTGTGATAATCCAGCAATACCTAGTACCATCATCATATAACCAATCTGAGAACCAGTAGAGTATGCAAGTACTTTTTTAATTTCAGAATTAACCATACCCTGAAGTCCTAAGAGAAGGGCAGTGATAGCACCAACAAGGAGAATCACTTCAAAGAATTGATCTGCTAGAATTCCAGCAGCGCTTAAAGCAAAAACCAACGGTGCCAGTCTCATAACTAAGAAAACACCTGCTTTTACCATTGTTGCGGCATGAATTAAAGCAGAAACTGCTGTTGGACCAGTCATTGCCTCTAAGAGCCATTCGTTTAGTGGGAATTGTGCCGATTTACCAACAGCACCACCAAATAATAAAATGAATGCAGGCACTAAGAGACCTTGTGCAGACATTGTTGTTGCCCAAGCTGTATCATGCATTAATTCTCTAAATCCAAATGTTCCGGCAAATAAGAATATCAAAAGCATACCTGCAATCATCATAATATCACCAACTTTTGTCATGATGAAAGCTTTCATACCGGCATGAGTTGGTGAATAATAATCTAAAAGACCAAGAACAGTTCGTCCTTCAGTACCAACATGATCTTTCTTTTTATCACGATACCAAAAGCCGATCAATGCATAGGAGGCAAGTCCTACACCCTCCCAACCAAAGAATACTTGTAACAAATTATCAGACAATACAATTAATTGCATTGAACCAATAAAGAATAACATCCAGAACCAAAATCTGGTGATTGATTTATCGCCTTTCATGTAACCTGTACTGTAAATCATAATAAGAAATGAAATCCAACCAACTACATTTGCCATAATTATTGAAAGCGGATCAGCTAGTACACCTGCTTTCAAACCAATAGAATCAATCCAAGATATTTGATCATGAATTTCATGTGCTTCTAATGCCATTGGTAGTAGAGATGCTGCAGAAATTGCGCTCATCAAAGCAAATCCAACTGCTACATATCCAGTTGCATGTTTTGATATTTTTCCAATTCCCGGCATTATCAATGCAGCAATAAAAGGCAGTATCCAAACTAACCAAGCACTTGCAGCACCTACTTCAAATGGTAAACCTAACACTTCAGTTGCCATAAACTAAACCCCCAGTACCCCATTCATGTATGGAATTATTTGATTAAAGAATATGTCAGGATAAATTCCTAGAACTATTGTAAATCCTGCAAGTACCATCATTGGTGCAGTCATATACCAACTTCCTTCTTTAACATTCTCAAGGTGTTCTGGTAATTTTCCAAAGAATACACGTTTTAGCATCCAAAGAATGTAAGACATTGTTAGCGCAGTTGCAACAAGACCTAAACCAAATGTGACGGCTCTAACGGTAGAACCATCTTCAATAGCAGTTTCTAACGCTCCATAAAATAGGGTCCATTCACCCATAAAGCCGCTAGTTGGTGGCACTCCCATAATTGTCAATGCACCAATCACTGCACAAACAGCAGTTATTGGCATCTTACCAGCTAACCCACCTAGCTGAGAAATATTTCTAGTACCAACTTTAACAATTATAATTCCAGCCATCATGAAGAGGATGCCTTTACCAAGTGCATGTGTGACATACATCATCTCAGCCCCAGATAACCCAAGGACAGACATAGAACCAATTCCAAATAGAATGTAACCCATTTGACTGATACTAGAATATGCAAGTAATCGTTTGATATCGTCTTGCATTAGTGCCATTGCACCACCATAAATCATTGTAACAAGACCCCAAATGTGGAACCAAATTGAAAGATCAGCAAACGTATTTGGTAAAAATTCTACAATTAATCTGAAAATACCATAAGCACCAATACCGATCATTGCAGGGGATAGTAATGCACTAATTGGAGTTGGTGCAGCACCGTGAACCCATGGAAGCCATATGTGAAACATGAATACTGCCAGTTTGACTCCTAGTCCAATTGAAATTGCAATTGCTGAAAGCATTAGAATGTCTTGTGGAATTTTTGATTCTTGAATATCTGCAAAATCAAAACTTCCAATTGTAAGACCAATCATTAAAAATCCTAATAATAAAACAACAGCACCTGCATGAGTCCAAAGCAAGAACATTAAACCGATTTTTCTTCGTTGACCAGCACCCCAAAGAGCAACCAAAAAGAAACCAGGAATCAGCATTATCTCAAAGAATACATAAAATTCAATTAGGTTTGTAGATAGTACAGTACCAAGCATTCCCATTGCAAACACAAGATAAAGAGCAAAGTAAAGTCCAGACTTGGCATTAACATAGTTTGAAAGAGAAGATGATTCAATTATTGTTGAATTACCACTAGTTGACGTGATTTCGTGTTCTTCCTCATATTGTTCATGAAATCTGTGAATCATGTACGGTTTTGAGTAAAGTACCAATATTGTACTAAGTACGTAAATCATAATAGCAAAGGGTGATGCTAAACCGTCCAATAGGAAACCAAATTCACCGAATTGTTCTGTCCACGGATAATGTTCTTCGGTGGTACCACTTAATGTAGATAGAATAATCAATATAGTAGCATAAAGCAGAATACCAAAGGTAAACCACATTGCAGGTGTAGGGCCTATTTTTCTTCCAATTATGTAAGCAATTGGAGATAATAGCAAAGGCAGTAAAACTGCCTGTAAAAGTGCATATTCCATTATCCTTTCAAATTCCTAAAGTCTGCAATGTCAATATTCTGATACATACGATATGCTACAATAATTAATGAAAGCCCAACTGCAACTTCTGCTGCAGCAATTGCAATTGAAAATAATGCTAATGTTTGACCACCACTATGTGGTAAGAACCGTCCAAATGCAACCAGGTTAAGATTTGCAGCATTGATAATTATTTCAATTGCAAATAACATTCGAATTGCATTTCTCTTTACAGACAAACCATAAATTCCAATGCCCAACATGGCAACAGATACTAAAACAAAATCAATCAGTTCGTTGCTCATTCTCATTCTCTCTTCTTGCTAAAATTAGTGCGCCAGTAACTGAACCTGTTAAGATTAATGCCATTAAAATCAAAGCTGGCCAATAATATATCAGAAAGTCTGCACCAATATTTCTAAAATCAACTGCTGGTTCATCAGTAGTTATTGTTTTGATGCCAGAATTCATTATAATTGAACCTAATGCAACCATAAAAACTAGCATCAGTGCAATACCAACAAATTTTCTTCTTTTATCCTCAACTTTCTTAAAGATTAATTCTCTTTTTACTAGCATTACTGTAAACAAAATCAAAACTGCAATAGAACCTACGTAAACTGCTAGTTGGAACATTGCAACAAATGGTGAATCCAAAAGTAAAAAGAAT
>JANPCQ010000151.1:0-1876 GCA_031431055.1 Nitrosarchaeum sp. | reverse complement strand
CAATTTTGGTTTGAAGTTTTCATTTATGGTGGAAAGGAAGCAACTGGAATTGATGTTATTGATTGGGCAAAAAAAGCTGAAAAATTTGGTGCAGGGGAAATTTTATTGACTAGCATTGATAAAGACGGTACAAAAGATGGATATGATATCTTACTAACTAGGGAGATTGTCAACCATGTGTCTATTCCAGTAATAGCTTCTGGTGGCTGTGGTAAACCAGATGACATGGTGGATGTTTTTAAGAAATCAAACGTTGATGCTGCTTTGGCAGCTTCTATATTTCATTATCGAACTCATGGTGTAAATGGAGTAAAGATGTATCTTAAAGAGAAAAAAATTCCCGTAAGATTATAAGCGATACTTTATGATTTAAAATAATGAAAAAATCAATTGATGATATTGATTTTGCAAAAAGTAACGGACTAGTTCCAGTAATTGTTCAAGATGTAAATACAAAAAATGTATTGACTCTAGCTTACTCTAACAAAGAATCACTTGAGCTGACTACAAAAACTGGCAACTCTTGGTTTTGGAGTCGTTCTAGAAATAAACTTTGGATGAAAGGCGAAGAATCTGGTAACACACAAAAAGTAAAAGAAATTCTTGTTGATTGTGACTTCGATGCAATTATTTACCTTGTAGAGCCGTCAGGACCAGCTTGTCATACAGGTGAGAAAGTTTGCTTTCACAATAATTTGGAAAAATAATCTAACAGACTGGTTCAATATCTGTACCTGAAACAAAACCATTTTCTTTTGTTATTTCAAAATAGATGTTTGGATAATCTGTTCCTCTGAAAACCATTACCCAATTTCCAATTATATCATCCACCGAACACATTCCTCTGATTTTAGAAATTTTAGGTTCTAGATAGTAATTGAATTCACGTTTTACAGCTCCATCAAATGGAATGGTCAAATATGTTGAGTAATGTGTAGTATTTAACGGTCTCATAACTGCAATTTGACCTTTTTCACTTGCACCTAATCCTCCAATTACTATGAAAATCTTTTCACCTATGGCATACTCTTTTCGATCAATTTGAAATGGTCCTGAAGTTTGCCACTCTCTTTCTTTTGGCGAATATTTATTTTCCAAATTAATTTTTTCAATACCATCTATTTTTTTTTGAATCTCAGTTTCTACATCTAATGTCTGATTGACCATAACCTGTTCATTGGTGGTGACATTTATGATGGGCGTTATTACTGCATCTTTTACATCTAATTTCGGACTGGATGCCAAAATTATAGCTAAAATAATTACAAAAATACTGACTCCTACTGCAATGCCTATTGTCAGTTCTTTTTTCACACATTTTATTTTCTAAAAATATCTAAAAACCTTTCTCATGATTGAGAAACCTCTAAAGCCTATCTTTTTTCTAAATTTTTCTTCAAACTAGATTACTCTATAAATTTTTTATAAATGTGGATAATATTCTATTATATTTTTTACTGAGTAAAGTTAAGCAGTACTTAACTTGATATTAGGATTTTTTATGTATGATATAAAAGGAGAAACTGATCTTGGCTAGAACATCATTACAATGTAGAGAATGCAAAAAAAACTATCTTACTGCTTTCAAGTATATTTGCGATGACTGTTTTGGACCTCTTGATGTAAAATATAATTTTCCTACAATTACCAAGAATACCTTTACAAATCGTGAACATACCTATTGGATATATTTTGAATTATTGCCAATAGAAAACAAATCAAATATTGTAAGTATTGGTGCAGGAATGACACCTCTCATCAAAGCTGATAATCTTGGAAAAAAATTAGGGTTAAACAATCTTTACATCAAAAATGATTCTGTAAACCCAACATTTTCATTTAAAGACAGACCCGCAGGAGTTGCAATATCAAAAGC
>JANPCQ010000150.1:0-4251 GCA_031431055.1 Nitrosarchaeum sp. | reverse complement strand
CACCTATTCTTACCAAAGATACAGTCGGTGATAAATTTTTAGAATTACGTCTTTTTGATGCCAAAACAGGAGAAACAATTAAGCACACATCATTTTTTGTAACGGTTGACAAAGACGGACACCTCTTAATGAGAGATTTGTTTCATACACATTCTGGCAATTTAACCATTAAAATTCAATCTGAAGATCTAGATGTAAATGATGTTATTGTGTATGGCGATCAAGAACCATTTCTA
The DNA here is from genome assembly GCA_031431055.1 of Nitrosarchaeum sp. Classification (GTDB taxonomy): domain Archaea; phylum Thermoproteota; class Nitrososphaeria; order Nitrososphaerales; family Nitrosopumilaceae; genus Nitrosarchaeum. Next base: position 4,015 of record JANPCQ010000150.1, on the reverse strand, counting down.
GATGGATGGACTTCAATAAATGATAAAATCACTGTCAAGGCTCCAATTTTACTTGATGCAGGATTGTATCACTTTGAAATAGAAATTTTTGGGATAGATCATGACAGAAATATATTTGCTCAATATGACGCTCCACGATTTGATTTTTGGCTTAGTGTTGGAGATATTTTTAATCAAGTAGTTTCCACCGGAGGCAAATCTTATGATTTATCTGTTACCTCATATTATGATAAAATAAATAATTTTAATTACGATGAACCTAAAAAATTAATCTCATTTTCAATGCCATTTAACTGGGATCCATTAAGACTAGAAAAACAAACTATTTTTGTTCATGAAGAAATTCATTTTCCAACTTCATTTAAAGAGTTTTCACAAGCTGGAACATACAAAGCAACTGTAAATGGCTTTCCTATTACCGGAAGAATGTTAATTGCTGATCCATATTCAATGGATGATACATTAATTCTTCACTTTCTGTTAAGCAAAGAAAATATTTTAGATATAGCAAAAATTAACAAACCTGGAACAAAAACAATGGAATTTAGTCTATCTCCAGATGCTAGCCCGATGACAGAAAAAAATTCATTTGATATTAAATTTGATAATGGTGCATTTGCTAGAGTGAAATATGACTCTAAATTAATTTCAGGTGAAAAAATACCATTTGAAATAACTTTTTTTGATAAAGACAACAAGTTACTAAAATGGGTCACATATGGTTACAGAATAGAAGACTCTTCAGGAGCTAAAATATATGAATCAAAAAATACTGATCCTAATACACCTGGTATACTTTTGACAGAAGGTATTGACAAACCAGAATTTGATTTCAAATCTGTAGGTAAATACAAGATGACTTTGGCAATTTTTAATCATGGATTAGATAATTCACAAACATTCTCTGGAATAGCTAGCACATCATTTGATATAGGTTCAGGCACAGGAACAAATCAAATCCCATCCTGGATTAAAAACAATGCTGGTTGGTGGGCAGACGGTTCAATTGATGATAATTCTTTTGTTCAAGGCATACAATATTTAATCAAAGAAAAAATAATGAATATTCCGCCAACTTCTCAAGGTTCAGGCACAGGAACAAATCAAATCCCATCCTGGATTAAAAACAATGCTGGATGGTGGGCAGACGGTTCAATTGATGATAATTCTTTTGTTCAAGGCATACAATATTTAATCAAAGAAGGTATTATGAAAATTGAGCAATAATCTCTAAAGTGATAAACTATGAAAGACATTAACGATATTCTTCCAAAGGTACCTAATATGAGATGGGGAGCATTAATGAACAAAGCACCAACTAATGTAAAAGTAGAAGAAATGAATAAAATTTTTCCTCATAATGGAAAATGGCATACTGTATTTGAAGAAAAAGATCAAGTAACTATTGATGGTAAACAGATTTGGAAAAAAGATCCAACCAAATGGACTTGACTGTTATTCGCTACCAACATCTGGGTTCAAAGATATCATTAACTCTTTCTAGTCTATTACAATCAAAAATAATATTTATTATAATTGGATTCATGTTTACTTCATTACTAATTTCTCAATTTACATTTGCTGAAGTTTTCATACCATCACAAGAATATCTTGGATATTTTGATTATGAAGGTGTATATACAGTTGGAGGCAATGTAAAAAACCAAAATGATTATGCAGTAATTCCATCCATTTCAGTTTCTGTAATTGATGGAGAAAATACATTTACCAAAACAATATTACATGTTCCAATTCCACCAAAAACAGATATTCCATTTAAGATAAAATTTTCTGAAGTTACAGGAGATGTTCCTATCTTACTGAAAGCTGAACTTAAATTTGTAAAAACACAAAAAGATCCAATATCCATTGAGATTCTTTATGATAAAACACTAATCAAACATGATGATGGTCATGTTACAGGAAGAATTCATAATAATGGAAACCAAACTATCTTCAACCCAAAAATTCTTGCAATAGCTCATGGTAATGGAACAGTGCTTGATATTGTTCACAATATTGAATATATTGACAAAATAGAACCTGATGAAATTCTAGAGTTTTCAATGTATCCTGATCCTTCAATAACTGATGATGTTATTTTCTATAGCTGCTTTGCTCCTGTAGATAGTACTGTTGTTCCTGTTACCACAAAGAAAAATGGCGGCGATTTTGATTTTAGGTATGATTCAGGTGCGTGGTATTATGCTGCTAAATTCAATGAAGAAGGAACAACTCTTACAATCCGTGGATACAATAGCTACCCACTTGAAACTTATGCAAACTTTGAATTTCCACAAATTTCAGGTAAAGAAAAATTTAATGTTACTCTAAATGATAAACCTGTAAAATTTATTCAAAGTGTAGATGATATGGGATTTTGGCATGTTGCATTTACTGTAGATCCAACATCGCAAGGAATTCTGAAGATTACTGGTTTTGAAAAAGGTTTACCTCCTGAAACTTCTAAAATTCCACAATGGGTAAAAACAAATGCAAATTGGTGGTCTACAGATCAAATATCTGATTCAGAATTTCTTGAAGGAATAGATTTCTTGTTTGAAAAAGGAATTGTTGTAGTAACATCAAAAGAAATGACTGCTCAATCAAATTGGGAATTACCATCATGGATTAAAATAACAGCAGGTTGGTGGTCTGAAGATAAAATTTCAGACGATGATTTTCTAAACATGATTGAAAATCTTGTGAAACGAAAGATAATTATAATTTAATTAATTTGATAAATCTTATTATACAAACTTCAATTAATCTTAATATCTAATGTTTCCATTACGAGATGAAAATCCACATCCTCCAGGATACAAACCAAAAGTAACTTATGCACTAATTGCAATTAATGTTCTAGTATTTCTTATTGAAATTGCATCTACTGGACAATTTATAGAATTTACAAATAATAGTGCATATAATTTATTTTATAATTGGGGTGCAGTACCAAATTGTGTTACAGGCGGAACCGTATCAAACATAGATTTTGGTGAAGGTCCACTACAAGTCGCATGTCCTGATGCACCATATATCACTCTTCTAAGTTCTGTTTTCTTGCATGGCGGTGCAATGCATCTTGGCGGTAACATGTTATTTTTATGGATATTTGGTGATAACATTGAACTAAAGTTTGGTAAAATAAAATATCTGGCAATTTATCTAATATGGGGAATAAGTGCAGGCTTGGTTCACATACTTGGTGATCCTTCTAGCGTAATTCCTGCAGTAGGTGCATCTGGTGCAATATCTGGAGTACTTGGTGCATATCTTGTAATTTTTCCAAGAGCTAAAATTCAGACAGCTATGATGATGGGATTTTTTATGAGAATGATGCATATTCAAGCAAGATGGTTCTTGCCATTTTGGCTTGTCTTTCAAAATTTACTCCCATTTTTTATAGGAGGATTTGGTGTTGCAGGAGGTGGCGTTGCATATCTTGCTCATATTGGTGGATTTGTAGTAGGACTTGCTACGGGTTATCTGTACAAGAAAACACATAGTTCTGATTTTACTTATGGAACAAGATATGGGTATAAGGCCTAACTAGATCTCTAAAGAATAAATCAATGAAACTTTTTCAAACTAATCATGCCGTTGATTACAGTATCGATGTACCCAGGAAGAACTCAACAACAAAAAGACGAATATGCCAAAGCAATCACAAAATCAGCCGTAGAGATTCTTAAAACAAAAGAATCGCATATTATTGTAGTTTTTGAGGATAATCCAAAAGAAAATTGGTTTCTAGCAGGAAGCCAACTTTAATTATTTTTTAAAAAAAACTGGAATAATTTCCTTCTAATCATATCTAGATGTAGATACACTATGGTCTATTACATAACTTACAACCGTTTATCCTTTTATTCTCATTTATAATTACAAATTTTATGAAAGTTGCAGTTGTACAATTCAAGGCTTCTACTGATAAAGAAATTAATCTAAAAAAAATTATCAACTATATTACAAAAGCAGCAGAAAAAAAAGCAACACTTGTTGCATTTCCAGA
>JANPCQ010000149.1:0-7890 GCA_031431055.1 Nitrosarchaeum sp. | reverse complement strand
ATGCTTTATGATGCGGCAGCACATTTGATTATTCATGGTGGAAAAAGACTCAGACCACATATGGTGATCAAGAGTTGTCAAATTTTGGGAGGAAATACAATAATTGCAATGCCAGCTGCTAGTGCAGTAGAAATGATACATAATTTCACTTTGGTTCATGATGACATTATGGATAATGATGAGATGCGTCATGGTGTACCTACTGTTCATAAAAAATTTGGAATGCCGATTGCAATACTAGCTGGAGATGTGTTATTTTCAAAGGCATATCAGATAATTTCAGATTCAAAATTATCTAAGGATGCAATAGTCCAATTGGTTTCCAGATTAGCAAAAGCATGTGTGGATATATGTGAAGGGCAATTATTAGATGTAAAAATGGCAGAGGAGAAAAGAATTCCATCACAAAAAGAATACATTACAATGATTGGAAAAAAAACTGCTGCATTATTTGATGTGTCATGTTCAATGGGAGCAATTTGTGCAACAGGTAATCAAAAAGACATTTCAAATTTATCAAATTTTGGAAGAAATTTGGGAATTGCGTTCCAAATTACAGATGATCTTATTGGAGTTATGGGGGATCCAAAAATTACAAAAAAACCTGTTGGAAATGATCTAAGAGAAGGAAAGAAATCACTTCCAATTCTCATGGCAATAGAATCAGCCAAGGGAAAAGATAAAAAAGGAATTCTCAAGGCATTTGGTAATCCAAAAGCAACTAAAAATGACCTCAAAAATGCAGTAGATGTAATTCGCTCGCTTGGAATAGAGGAGAACGTGAGGACACAGGCTTTACAATATGCAGAAATGGCAAAAAAATCACTTTCAAAATATTCAGGCTCTGCTAAAACAGAATTAATAGATCTCTTAGATTTCGTAGTAAAAAGGAGTCTATAATTTGGATGAAGAAATAAAAAAAGAAATTCGAAAAATAGCACTGCAAAATGCATTTGAGCATGAGGGGAAAACCCAGGATAAAATTGTATTAGCAAAGATTCTTGGAACAAAACCAGAATTCAGATCTAAGGTAAAGGAAATTGTTGGGAATATTGCAGAGATTGTTTCTACAGTTAATCAAATATCATTTGAGGAACAAAGAAAGGAAATAGAAGAAAACTTTCCGGAAATTTTAATTCCAAAAGAAAAAATTGAGGAAAGAGAAGGATTACCTCCATTAAAAAATGCAGAACAAGGAAAAGTCATAACAAGATTTCCACCAGAACCTAATGGATACCCACACATAGGACATGCTAAAGCAGCTATCATTAATGCAGAATATGCAAAGATGTATGGCGGTAAATTCATCTTGAGAATGGATGATACAAATCCTGAAGCTGAAAGAATGGAATACCATGCTGCAATTAAAGTTGGGTTAGATTGGCTAGGAATCAAATTTGATATCATAAAAAGTACTTCAGATGATATGGAGTTATTTTATAAAAAAGGAATTGAGTTGATCAACTCTGGAAAAGCTTATGTCTGTACTTGTAAGAGAGAGGACATAAGCAACAATAGGAAGGAAAGAAAAGCATGCAAATGTAGTAGAGGTAATATGAAACAAAATATTCAAGGTTGGGAGAAAATGTTTGACAAGTTTAAACCGGGAGATGCAATCGTGAGATTTCGCGGAGACATGAAAGCAGATAATGCAGTAATGCGAGATCCAGTATTATTTAGGATAATTGATGAGAAACACTATACATTAGGAAACAAATATCGTGTTTGGCCAAGCTATGATTTTGCCGTAGCAATTGAAGATAGTAATGATGGAGTTACTCATGCATTTCGTTCTAAGGAATTTGAATTAAGAAAAGAGCTAATTGACGCTATTTTAGATGCATTGAATATGCGAAAACCATATCAGGATTTCTTTTCTAGGCTCGAATTCAAAGGAATGCCCATTTCTAAAAGAATCCTCAAGCCATTGATAGAAGAAGGAAAGGTATCATGGTATGATGATCCAAGATTACCTACTTTAGAATCACTCAGAAGAAGAGGGATTAAACCAGAAGCAATAAAAAAATTCATCTTATCTTTAGGATTAACTAAAGCAAATACTCTAGCACCATTTGATGCACTTGAATCATTCAACAGAAAATTTGTTGATGCAGACAGTATTAGATTATTTATGGTAAACAAACCAAAAAAACTCGCAATTAAAAAATTACCATTTTCATTTGTAGAAATTCCAAATCATCCAATAAAAGATATGGGAAAAAGAAAAATAAACGTAGATGAAGATTTCTATATTTCAGGAGAAGATGCAGAAAACATCAAAGAAGGCACTCAGATCAGATTATTAGGATTGGGAAATATTGCAATATCAAAGAACAATGGGGAATTAGAGGGCGAATTCATAAAAGATGGAAACATTACAGACATACAAAAAATTCAATGGGTATCACAAAAAAATGCCCACATAATCAAAATTCTCATTCCAAAACAATTGTTTATTGATGATAAATTTAACGAAAATAGTTTAGAAGAATTGGAGGTTTATACAGAACCACATTACTTACAATTAAAAGATGGAGAGGAAATTCAATTTGTCAGATTTGGGTATTGTAGAAAGGATTCACAGAATCAAGCAATTTTTACACACAAGTGAGTGAGAAAATTATGAAGATAGCGCGATTATTCCATGAAAATAGTGAGACATATGGTTTTGTAAAAGGAGATAAAGTTGCAACAAAAGATGAAATAACTTATCAGACAGGAGTTCCAATTCCACAAAGTATCAAAGATTTTCTTTTTGATGGATGGTATGATGAAATCAAAGAACAGTTGGATACTTTACCATATAAAGAAAATATTTCAAAATTTAAATTATCAAGTCCAATTCCAAATCCGAATAAGATCATCTGTTTAGCTTATAATTATGTAGATCATGCGAAAGAACAAAATCTGTTACCACCGGAGGAGCCAGCTATAGTTCTAAAGCCAAGAACTACTCTAATAGGTACAGAATCAGACATAGTTTGTCCTGATTTTGTCACTCAGTTGGACTACGAAGTAGAATTAGCCTTGATAATAGGTAAAAATTGCAAAAATATCAATGAAGAGGAAGCAAAAGAGGCAATATTTGGATATATGATTCTAAATGATGTTTCAGCAAGAGATATCCAATTCAAAGATAAACAGTTCACCAGAGGAAAAAGTTTTGATACATTTGCACCATCTGGACCATGGATAACAACATCAGATGAGATCAAAGACCCACAGAACTTAAAACTGACAACTAAAATCAATGGAGAGATACGACAAAATTCATCTACAAATAACATGTTCATAAAAATACCAGAAATAGTATCCAAATTAAGCAAAGTAATGACTCTTGAAAAAGGAGACATCATTTCAACTGGAACTCCTGCAGGAGTAATGTTAAACAAACCAAACGCAGTGTTTCTTAAAAATGGAGATAAAATAGAAATGGAAATTGAAAAATTAGGAATTTTGAAAAATACAATTAGATTTGTGAATGAGAACTAGTGTAGAAATTTTTGCATTAGGTTAAATGTGATTTTATGCTCTAGAGTATGTAAAAAAGGTAATTTCTCTTTAGTCAGGATTTGTATTTTTTGATAATTTTTTTCTGCACCATAATTTTGTATGTATGAAACAAGATCCAAAGTGTTATTTTGAGAACCTGAAAATAAGGTTACAATCAGAGTTTTATCAAAATGTTCTGAATTAGTCATAATTGCAGTTGAGATATCACCAAACTTGTCTGAAAAAATTATTTTATTTTGTTCTGATAGCGAAAGTAAAGTTTCTTCATCTAAAATTAACCATCTCCACGATTTTACATAATGAGTTGTAGTAGAATTTAAAACATTACCAAACTGTATTTTATGACTATTGTTAATCTGTGGAGAAAGAGAATAAAAATTCCAAGTTTGAAATATCTCATAATTGAGACTTTTTGCCATTGAAATAGAGGGTAAATTTTCAGTATCAATAAGCATGAATGAAGATAGCATCTGTTTTTCTTTAGCAAGTAATTCTATATGCCGAACTAGTTCTGAAGCAAAACCTTGTCTACGAAAATTTGAGTTAATTCTAATTCCTTCAATCCATACTTGATTTTTAGAGAAAAATGCATGACATACACCAACAGGATATTGTTTTTCAATAAGGAGCAAATTACCTTCAGATAACCAATAATCCCAAACATCTTGAATATAATCACCCCATGAAAAAGTATCTTTACAAAAATTCAATACAGAAAATTTATCTGAGTTTATTGCATCTCTAATCACTATTGTCTCCATATACGAAAAAATATTAAGAATGATAGACTAAAAACCATAATGGGTAAAATAATAGCTGGAAAAACCACAGATATTACTCCTGGAAAAATGATCAAAGTTTCTGTAGACGGTAAAGAGATAATGATTGCAAATATTGATGGGGATTATTGTGCCATGGATGATTCTTGTACTCATTCAGGTGCAAGTCTTTCAGAAGGAAAATTAGATGGCTGTAAAGTGATATGCGGATGGCATAAAGCTGAATTTGATTGTAAAACCGGTAAATTAGTTAAATTTCCTGCTAAAATCAGAGATTTAGCATCATACAATGTTTCTATAGAATCAGACAACGTATTTGTAGAGATGTAACTATATACTTCAAATTTTCAAGAAATGGTGTAAAAAATGATTGATGATAAACAAAACAAAGAAGCAATGAAAGAAGCAATAGAAACACTAAATCAAATTGCTACAAATCATTCAACACCCAAGACAATTAAAAAATCTATTACTGATTTGATAGTAGATTTGAATGATGAGGAATATTCGCTATCAGTCAGAGCGAACAATACAATTAGCTTGTTAGATGATGTAACACAAGATCCCAATATGCCTTCATATGTAAGAACACAATTATGGCAAGCAGTCTCAAAGCTTGAAAGCATAAGGGAATAAATCCCATACTGTTTTAATCCTAATATTGAAAATAGAAGAATATCTAAAATCACTACCAGAAAACATAGTTAGTGGAGAAGATGTCCAGTTATCAGATAGATCATTTAGAGAAATTTTTGATTTTGTAAATTTAGGAAAAAATGATATTTTTTATCATCTTGGATGTGGGAATGGAAGAGGAATTATGTTATCATTAAAAGAATATAATGTAAAAAAGGCTGTAGGTATAGATAATAATCCAGATAAAATCAAACAAGCAAAAGACATTCTAAATCAAGATAGTCTTTCAGGAGAGTTAATTTGGGAAGATATACAGAATGCAGATATTTCTGATGCCACTGTGATTTTGTTTTGGTTTACTAATGAAGAAATTATCAATCACATGATGAATAAATTCAAAGATCTAAAACAGGGTACAAAAATAATCACAATTTGGGGACCCTTACCAGATTGCCTTCCTGAAAAAGTAGAATTTCCATACATAATTAACCAAATTCCTTTCAAGAAAGCAAATAGTTTGCAAGAACAATTATTAGAAATTTTTGGGGTAAAATGCGTGAATTTTGTAACTGCATGGGAATTTGCAGAGAGATACACAAAAGCAATCAGCACCCCTGAAATTGGAAATGACAGATTTTTAACAATTATTCAGACTTTAGTAATTTGGATTAATGCAAGGAATTTAGGAATCTCTTGTGGAGAGAAAATCCCTGAATCTATTCAAACATATATTGACATCATGAAAACACACTTCGGTATTGATTTTGAACATCTTTTAAAATAATTTATGTAATCCTTTTATTTTGTGTTGACCAGATACAATCATGGTAGGTAAAATAAACATCAACGTATCTACAGTAGATTATGATAAAACAAGTAAGGCAATAACACAACAACTTTTTCTGTTAGAAGAGATGGTTCATAGTCAAGAGGATTTTGTAATGACAGATTCAGAATTTGCATTTGGATGGCATTTTTTTGTTGTAAGTGTTAACAAAACATTGGTAGAAAAACTCGTTGATCAAATGGGATCAGATTTTGACAGATTGAAAGGAAAGGGCATGGAGAGAAAATTTCTCACATGGCTTACAAATAATTTAGAGGGTAAAACTCCCCGATTCAAATTGGCCATTAAAGAAGAGATGGAATCAAGTAAATACGGTATTTTTTAAAAAATTACGTAGGCCCTCGAGGGTAATCGAAACCCTGTCCGGGGATCCACAGTCCCCTATACTAGCCACTGTACTACGAGGGCCACAAGAATAAAAAATCGGGTATCCTGTAATAATCTTTGATTTTAATATGATGAAAATTAGCCTGTAGATTTATTATTAACCAGTGGAAATTCTAGTTATGAGATTTTGGTGGGTATCTATGGGAATAACAATTGGACTCACATGGGTTGGTGTTAATTACTTACTACCGTGGAAATAATCTAAAATTCCAGATGTAAAATTATTGATTCTAATGAATCGTTAGAATTTTTTATCAAAATTAGCGAGCTTTAAATTTGTTGAATTAAGTTATCATTCAACTTGAAGAAAGGATTTATCGCTAATCGACTGCATGTTGGAAAAAAACCTATGGGAGTATCGGTGGAAAGAAAAATAGAAACAGTTCAAGGTAAGAAATTTTTATGGACAGATTTACAAAGTCCAGATAGAAGTGATGTTGAAAAATTAGCTGAGAAATATAGTTTCAACACATTAAATATTGAAGACTGTATGACTAAATTTGAGCTTCCAAAATTAGATAGTTATGATAACCATTTCTTTGTGATATTACATTTTCCACCACTCTTACAACAACCTGGAAGTTCAAGAAATAGTCAACTTTCCATATTCATAGGAAAAGATTTTCTAGTAACTGTTCATCAAGGAGATTTAAAACCATTAGTGGATTTAGTAAATATTTGTAAAAATGACTCGGATCAACATAGAAAAGAAAGATTACTTGAAAAATCATCAGGATATCTACTTCACGAAATAATAGATATACTAGTAGATGATCTTTTGCATATATCAAGAAAGGTAATTGCTAATTTAGATGATCTTGAGGATGAAGTATTTGATGAAACAAAATCAGTTGCAAAAAGTATTGCATTACTTAGAAGAGAAATCAACATAATGAGAAGAATAGCAAACCCATTAAAAAAATTCGTATTAGAAATTGCTAAAAATATTAAGAGATTTTCAGACGAGGAAGATCTTTCATTGTATTTTGACGATGTAATTGATCATATTGACAAAGTGATTGAAACTCTAGAAGAATCCAGAGAAACTATGGAGATTTACAAAGATACCGATTTCATGCTCAGTGCTGAAAAAACAAACAAAATACTTGCGGCATTAACAATAATTTTCACATTTTCAATTCCCGGAACAGCTATTGCAACATTTTATGGAATGAACGTAGATTTGCCTGGAGGATTAAGTGATCATTCAACACTTTTAGGACCATATACATCATTCATAGTAATAATTCTAGCAGCATTAATACCAGTAGCATTAATGTTTGTCTATTTTAAAAAGCTTGGTTGGATTAATAATTAAAAAATAATTTAATCCAATAATTTTTCATGTAGACTAATTTTCACTTTAATTAAATCTAGTTTTAGAATATCATGTATTACAACTACATTGAATTTTTTTCACATTATTACAGATATTAAAATGATGATTAATTACAAAACATCCTTCTTGAGTATAAAATATAAAAGAACGATCTTATAGATAACATCTTAATTCAATTTTAGAGGCATAAAATGTACAACAATAGTATTTTTGTCATGTATTGAAACCGCAACTCATAAAAAATTGGATTTTTTGAAGTGTAAATTGGCATAAATTGAATGCGTCCTTACTTTACCACTTCTTTTTGTTTTTCGGGATAATGAGCTTAAATAAATACAAGATATAATAATCATAATTATGGGAAAAATTAGAATTAGAACAGGTAGAGG
>JANPCQ010000148.1:0-1959 GCA_031431055.1 Nitrosarchaeum sp. | reverse complement strand
TGCCTTCGTTAACTATATTCAACGAATTGGTAAGTACACCGCTGCTGATTAGCATACCAGTACTGTTTACTTGTATGGCGCCAGATGATGTGATTACACCGCTGCTAGTTATGATACCGCTGCTTTGTATAACGCCTGTTGGACCGTTAGTTATTGTTCCAGACGAAGCGAGTATGCCAAAGTTATTGAATGGACCACTGTTTGTTATTGTACCACCGATGTTATTGATATCACCGTTATTGGTAAATGCACCAGAAGTTGTAATTACACCGCCACTTGCGATGTTAATTGTTCCATCATTTACGATGACACCGCTGCTAGTTACTGTTCCAATGTCAAAATTGACATTTGATGCGATAACTAATTCATCGCCAGGACCAATTACAAGAGTTCCAACTGTGCATGTAGAAGTCATAGAAGTCCAAACTCCACCTACTGATGGAGCTTCACATGTTATTTGATCACTAACTGTAGAATATGCTGCCATTGCATTTTGGGCAGATAATCCTACAACAGAAATCAACATTACTAATACAGGAAGTATTAGGATTTGTTTTATGTTTGTCATTGTCAGTTTAATCGTAGATATTGTATTAAGCCGCGCTGACATTTGAGTTATTTTCATTTACATGTGTGTTAGTATCATGAACAAGTTTGTCAGTGTTCTGAATTAATGTATTCTCTAGTCTGAAATCATTGACGCAAATTCCCTACCCTTTGTAGTCAAGGCAACATTAATTTTGTTATCTTCAATTGTTGATTTAGCAAGACCTTTTTTCTCTAGCCAAACAATATGCTTTGCAAGTCTGGCATAATTTAGATTGGTGTCAAGGGATAACTGTGTCTTGCCTTCAGCACCCTTTTCGGTCATGGCTTTCATGATACGCATTAAAGTTTTCATGCTTGGTTCAAAGCTAGGCTCTAATTTTTTGTTCTTTATAATTTTGATTGCTGTTGTTATTCTATCTGCCAACACTTTGATCTGTTGGGCTTCACGAATCATGTGTGTGTCTTTCATAGAAAGTCCTGTCATATTGTTTTTATATTTTCAAACTGTTGTATGTGACCCAAGAGAACGTCTGGATCGATTGGTTTTTTCAAACATAACCGAACTCCTTTGCTTTTCAACGTTGATTCAACCTCATCGCTTATTGAAGATGCCGTCAATGTTACGATGTTGACATTTTTTATTTTTCCGCTTTCATATAATACATCTATAATATCACTACCTGAAAATTCAGGCATGGCAAGATCAAGTATTATTGCATCAAATATCTTCTTCTCAATAAGATCAAGGCCACTTCGACCATCATTGACAACAGAACACGAATGTCCTTTAATCGTCATATATTTGGAGAACATTTTTGTAATATCTTTATTATCGTCAATGATGAGAATTTTCATATCTGATTCTGCATCTCAATTATACCATATAAAGTACGTATACTGTGTAAATTATTCCACATACTATTTGTAATCATAATGGAAATTTCATGTAAAAAGTAGTTCCTGTTTTTCCATCACTTTCAACCGAGATAGTGCCACCAAGTTTCTCTACTATACCTTTTGAGATTGCAAGACCAAGTCCAGTTCCGCCTACAGATCTTCTTTCCGACGTATCAATTTGATAGAATTTTTGGAAAAGGTTTTTTTGTTTTTCTTGTAATATTCCAATCCCATTGTCTTTTATATAAAAAACAATGTTGCTGTTTTCTTTCATGCAACCAGTCTCAATCTTCCCCTTGTTCTCTGGGACAAATTTTATTGCATTGCTTATTAGATTGTCAAAAACTTGTCTCAATCTTGATTTGTCTGTTTTAATGACTAGGTTCTTGGCATAGGGATTTGTTGTAAACTGACATCGTTTATTTTCTAAGACCTTCCCATAGTCAGAATCAAGATTAGAGAAAAACTCATCCAGAGATAGATCACCTATTTTGAATTTCATCTGATCAAGAT
>JANPCQ010000147.1:0-2624 GCA_031431055.1 Nitrosarchaeum sp. | reverse complement strand
GCAAAATGGACGCATCACCATGAGAATCATCACGCAAAAGACTGGATTGATTTTCAAACAAAATGGTTTTTAGAAAGATACGACTGGAAGACACTTAAAGAATTTCAGACATTTCTAAATACAAAATCCACGATTCTTGATGCAGGTACTGGCATAGGAAACAGTGCAAAGCTTCTTTCTGCAAATCCCAGCTCTCAAGTGTTTGCCCTAGACGCAAGTCAAAGCATCAACTTTGCGTACAAAAAATATGGCAATCTTCCAAACGTTCATTTTTTACAAGCTGATTTGCGGCAGCTACCGTTTAGAAAAAGATTTTTTGATTTTATCTATTCTGACCAGGTTTTACATCACACAAAAAATACTGGTACGTCATTTCAGTATCTTACAAAGTTTCTAACAGATTCCGGCTTCATATCAATATACGTTTACAAAAAGAAGGCACACATACGAGAATATGTAGATGATCACATAAGAAAAATAACTATTAACATGTCTGTAAACGAATGCATAGAATTTTCAAAGGATATGACATACTTGGGAAAAAGTCTTGCCGGACTAAAAAAGAAAATAACAATTCCAAAAGACATTCCAATTCTTGGAGTAAAAGCTGGAACCTATGATGTACACCGTTTCATATATTGGACATTTTTAAAATGCTTCTGGGATGAATCTGATAACTTTGAGAGAAGCGTTGGAGTAAATTTTGATTGGTATTATCCCAAATTTGCATACAGGCATACTCCAAAAGAAGTGCGCAAATGGTTCCAAGACACAAAGATCAAAATTGTTACCTTTAAGGAAATTGAAAGCGGAATAAGCGTAACTGGTAAAAAATAAAATTTATTTTATAATGATAAATGTTTTTTAGTTGTTTCTAAAAACTTCTTTCCAATAATTTCCCAACTAAAGTTATCTACGACAAATTTTCTTCCAGCCTTACCCATTTCTTTTGCCTTTTTGGTATCTCCAAGTAGAATGGTTATTTTGTCAATCAGTTGTTGATGATTTCCTTTTTCGACTATAAACCCTGTCTCACCATCTTTCATAAGCTCTGAAACTCCCCCAACATTTGTTGCCACAACTGGTTTTTCCATTAATTGTGCTTCAAGTAACGTTAATGGTGACATGTCTATTCCAGTAACTAGTGCATAGATGTCTATCTCACTGAGATATTCTCTTACTTTGTCAGGATATTGTAATGGACCTAACCATTTGAAATTATCATATTTTTTTAGGGAGGAAAGAACATATTCACGATACGGACCATCTCCAACCCAGTAAAATGTTACATGGGGTAATGCTATGAGTACTTTTTCTAGTATTAGCATTTCTTTTGCTTTCTCAAAAATTACTGCACCCTGCAACAAGCCAACACAGGGATGATTCAGATTCATTCCCTCTACATGATACCAGCGAGATGGTGTTATTCCTTGATATAATGTTGCGACATTTTTTGTAGGATAACGTTCTATCACTATGTTTTCTAGATGTTTACATATGGGCAAAATCAGATTGGTGTTTTGAAAACATCGTTCTCCAATTTGATCCCATTTCCAAAGCGCAAGCCTTTTTGGAAGTGATTTGTACAATGTTTCTTTTGCCATCTTCATTTCTTTCCAATAATCTCCTCTCAAATGTACAATCAAAGGTATGTGTGTTTTAGTGGTGGCTAATCCAAAATGTCTTTGTCTGTCAACAAAGATGGCATCAGGTTTGAATTCATTAATTAATTCATTAAATTTAGAACGTGTTTGAAACCAGTTTTTTATTTTTCTGCTTGGAAAACCATCAATAACATCTACATCAAGTACAACCTTACATTCATTTCCAAATTTTTCTAGATAAAACGAAAATTCTTTTAGATGCAATAATTTAGAACTAGCTCCACCAATCAATAATCTCAAAATTTCTCTCCTGTCAAAAATATCATTTTAATCCATATCTAAACCAATTTGGAAGGAATGGCTATCTTCAACCATTCTCTCAACAAAGTCTTAGGTTCCCAGTTTAGCAGTCTTTTAGCTAAAGAATTATCAGCTTCCGAGTTTTCTATATCTCCTTTTAACGGCGATGCATGAATCGGATTTAAAGACAATCTAGATTCTTTTATCACAAGATTTGCTAATTCTAATATTGAAATACTAGAGTTCGAACCGATATTGAAAAACTCATTTTTAATATTGCTTTTCATAGCCATAACATTTGCCTTTACAACATCTCCAACAAATACAAAATCTCTAGTTTGTAATCCATCCCCATTAATAATAGGAGGTTTGTTACTGTAAATATTCTCTAAGAATTTTTTGAGAACACCGGCATATTCTTTTGATTGTCTCTCGCCAAAAACATTAAAGTATCTTAACCCAATTATTTCTGTTCCTTGGTTTGCATATCTTTGTGCTAACATCTCATCCTCCAATTTTGTCTGCGCATAGGGGTTAATGGGGTTTTTAGGATGATCTTCTCTTATTGGAATCTTTACTGGATTACCGTAAACACTAGAAGAGCTTGCGTAAACAACTTTACGTTTGTATTTTTTTGCCAGTTTGAAAATGTTTTCTGTACCTGTTACGTTTACATCATAATATTCTTTGGTATTTACAAATGATTCTGGGACAGAAGCA
>JANPCQ010000146.1:0-3254 GCA_031431055.1 Nitrosarchaeum sp. | reverse complement strand
TTGGGGTGCGTCTGCACGAATTCTAAAACAAATAGTAAATCGCCTAAATTCCTGAGATTCATTTAAAAAGAGCTCTTCGTGCCTGAAAATTATGGCTGCACGCAAGTCATCTCCAAGAAAAATCCGTCTGTTGAAAAAGACAAGACAGACTTCACCTGTACCAGCTTGGATTATTCTAAGAACAAAGAGAACCGTTAGATCAAATCCAAAACGTAGAGCTTGGAGATCAACAGATGTGGAGGTTGGATAGTTGTCTCAAGAATTAGAAAGAGTCTATACTATCAATTTAGGTAAAGTTTTACTTTCCGTAGATACACATCGTGCACCTAGAGCTATTAACATGATTAAGGAATTTGCTCGTCATCATATGAAAACAAAGGAAATCAAAATTGAAGAAGATCTTGCCCATCAAATTTGGTCAAAAGGAGTCAGAAGTCCTCCAAGAAAAATTAGAGTCAGAATGAGTAAAACTGATGAAGGATATGTTCTAGTTTCCCCATATACTGATGAAAAAGAATCTAAAGAAACATCAGCTAAAGATTCAAAGAAAGGTAAATCATCTAAAGATTCAAAGAAAGGTAAATCATCTAAAGATTCAAAGAAAGATACACCTGTCAATGATGTAACACCAGATGCACCAGCTAAAGAAGTAAAGAAAGAAACACCAGTCAAAGAAGTAAAGAAAGAAACACCAATCAAAGAAGTAAAGAAAGAAACACCAGTCAAAGAAGTAAAGAAAGAAACATCATCTGAAGTAGCAAAAAAATCTAAATAGAAAATTCTATTCTTAATAAAAAATTATTATAACACTATTTTATTCTAATTGGTATAGATCCAGTTTATAGTCAATACTACAGTCTGGCTGTGACCAGTCCAATGTGTTCTCTTGTGGAATAATTCCAAGTGGGTCATATTTTTCAAATTTTGTCATTCCTTGAATTGAAGATAACATTACTATTTTGGACTCATTAGAAGATGATGTCAAATCTACTTGAGCACTGCTTTCACTTAGTATTCCGCTGGTTAGATTTGTAATTGAATTGAGAATTCCAACTGGAATATTGTTTCCTCCAACAACATAAAGCATTGAACGTTTTACTGCGGTTGGTGGTGCATTTTCATAGAGCATTTTGAGTGAATCTCTTAATGATTCTTCTATATTCTGTCCATCTTTGCTTGTAGTTAGAATATTTGTTTGATTTGGTATTTCTGAAGATCTTAGGGAACCAACTACGTGCATTATGGCATTATTTGCAATGTCATAACATGTCTTTGGGCTCAAGTCTGGATTACTTTCTAAAAGTGAATCATTATCTAATACAATAGTGCACTCTGAATTTGCTTTTACTCTTTTTAGTGAAACACCAGAATTGAAAATTCTGTCTTTTTCATATTTGAATGGCATTATGGCAAATGAAACAAGTCCTTTGTCTGATTCTTTGCAAATTTCTGAAACTACTGGTGATATTGCAGAACCTGTTTTTCCTGCCAGATTTGTCATAAGTACAATTGTAGAATAATTTGAAATCTTTGACTTTATCTGATCTGCAACTTTGTATGCTGAGCCTCTGATTAATTGAACTGATGGATTAATGACTGAATCAGTTGAGACCTTGATTGAACTGCAGCCTAATTGAAGGTCTTTTTGATCATTACTAATTATTAGACAATCTGCATTTAGGGCATCTTTGGCCTGTATTGCTAATTTTGAGCCTGCGCCACCTAAACCGATAACTAAGATTGGTTCTTTTACTTGAAAACTCATTTCAAATATTATTCTCTAATTTGGATAAAAAACCTTCTTACGTTATTTTAATCAAATTTCCGATCTAAAAAATTTAGCTTGCGATCTTTCCTAGAATACTACGTGTAGTCGCGTCCACTATTTCGACTATGCGTGTTTGCCCGATCTTAATTTCTTCTTTTACCACTACAGGTTTGTATGCAAAGTTTCTTCCTTTGATACCTGCATTTGTTTCCTCATCAAACAAAACTTTGCCCTTCCATCCAATCCATTTCTGATTATTTTCTAATGATATTTTGTTTATCAGATCAAAGATAACTTTACTTCTGCTTTTTACTTCTGATGTCTCTATTTGATCCCACTCTGCAGCTTCTGTGCCTGGTCTTGCACTATATTTTGAAAGATTAACCATGTCTGGACGTATTTCATTTATGAGTTCAACTGTTTTCTCAAAATCTTTCTTGGTTTCTGATGGAAAGCCTACTATGACATCTGTTGAAATTGTAAAGTCTGCAAATCGCTCTTTGGCTTTTTTTATTACTTCTCTGACTGTTTGTACTGTATGTCCTCTTTTCATATCATTTAGGACTTTGTCACTGCCGCTTTGTACTGGTATGTGAAGAAATTTGTAGACTTTATCACTGTCATAAGATTTTATCAATTCTTCTTTTATTCTTGGCATATACATTGGATTCATCATGCCGACACGTATCATGAAATCTTGTGGAATTTCAGATACTGCTTTTACTAAAGTTGGTAAATCGGTATTGATGTCAAAACCATAACATCCATTATCTGTAGATGTCAGCCAAATTTCTTTACACCCTTCACTAATTTCTGTTTCAACTTGTCTTACAATGTCTCCTATTCTGTAACTCGTAAGATCCCCTTTTGATAATTTAGTCTGACAAAAAGTACATTCACTCATACATCCACTGGCTATCTCTACAATTCCTACAACTGGATTCAATCTTACTTTTGGTAATCCTACTTTTGATAAATCTGAGTCTTCTAGTGCTACCTGTCTTATTCCTCTCAATGTAGAATCTATTACTTGCAATGTCTTTCCCAATGAGTTTGGTCCTAACAAACTGGCTTTCTCTGTAATTTTTTCTACCGTACTCTTCTCAGCTTTTGGAAGACAACCTGCAACAACAAGAGGTTTTGATTTTAATGACCTGATTCTATGCATCATCTTGTTTGCTGTTGAATCTTTGACAGAACATGTAACAACAATATTCAAATCAGATTCTGAAGAATCTTTGGCAAGCGTGTGACCTCCGTTTACAATTAATCCTGAAATCATCTCGGAGTCTGCAAAGCTGGCAGAACATCCGTATGCTTCTACAAAAATTTTTGCCATGATTTATTCAAACAATGTATTGATTTCTTTATTACTCATCAATTTCTTTGATGTTACTAATTCTCTAATAGTTTTTCCAGTCTTTAGAGATTCTTTGAATAACTCTGCCGATTTTAGATAGCCAATTTTTGGTGTAAGAAGTGTTAC
>JANPCQ010000145.1:0-1553 GCA_031431055.1 Nitrosarchaeum sp. | reverse complement strand
AAAGGTAATTTTATCAAAATTCCAATTCACTTATGCCAATTTGATAAAAATGGCGCTAAGTGTTCTGTAATTAAAGACGGTGGAGATGATCCAGATGTCACTCATGGTGCAGAGATAGTAGTAGAGTTATCATTTACAGATGAGATTGATGAAATTGAAATTGATGGTGGTGAAGGAGTAGGAATAGTTACTAAACCTGGATTAGGTCTTGAATTAAACAAAGCTGCAATCAATCCAGTTCCAAAAAAAATGATTAATGAAAATCTGAGAGAAATTACAGACAAATATCTTTTAAAAAAAGGAATCAAAGTCATAATTTCTGTTCCAAAAGGAAAAGAATTAGGTCCTAAAACAGACAATCCAAGAATTGGTATTTTAAATGGAATTTCAATTTTAGGAACGAGTGGTATTGTAATACCATTTTCAACTGCATCATATGCGGCGTCAATTAGACAAAATATTGATGTAGCAATTGCAATGGGAAATGACACTGTTGTTCTTACAACTGGTGGAAGAAGTGAAGATTTTGCAAAAAAAATTATAGATTTACCAGAACATTGTTTTGTACAGATGGGGGATTTTTCTGGATATACAATACAACAATGTGCAAAAAAAGAGATCAAAAAAGCATATGTTGTAGGATTTATTGGTAAATTGGCTAAAATGGCTGCAGGGGTAAAACAAACGCATGTCAAAGGCTCCAAGGTAGATATGGATTTCTTGGCAGAGTTAGCTAAGAAATGTAATGCAAATGAAAGAACAATTGAAAGCATACAGAAAGCAAATACTGCCAGACATGTATCTGAAATAATTATAGAGAGTAATGTTAAAGGGTTCTTTGAGGAAATATGCAATGAGACATACAGACATATGAGAAAACATTCAGAAGAAAAAGTCCCATTAGATGTCATTTTATTTGATTTTGATGGAAATATCTTGGCTAGAAAGTTCTAGTAGTAAGGTATTTTATTTAATTTGAGAGATTTTTACTGTGGAAAAAATTTCAGTTCTTGCAATTACCAAAAATGGAGTAAATATAGGATTAAGACTAAAAGAGCATTTTCCAAATTGGGAAATTTTTGCACCATCTAAATTTTTAAATGACAATAAGGAAATAGTGTGGTATTCAGAATCTACATCTGAAAAACTTGTTGAACTTTTTAAAAATAATAATGCATTGATTTGTTTATTTTCTTTGGGTGCAGTAATTAGACTGATTGCACCACACTTGAAAGACAAGAAAACAGATCCTGCAGTAATTGTAATTGATGATAAAACTAATTTTGTAATCAGTGTATTATCTGGACATTTAGGTGGAGCAAATGAATTAACACAAATTATTGCTCAAAAACTTGATGCCATACCAGTAATTACCACTGCAGCTGATGTCAATAAAACAATAGCAGTTGATCTTGTTGGAAGAGAATTGGGTTGGAAAATAGATGATGATTCTACAGTGACTAAAATTAGTGCACATATGGTAAATGAAGAAAATATAGGAATTTACCAAGAGGTAGGCAAAATTAATTGGTGGAAAGAATTACCAAAAAATG
>JANPCQ010000144.1:0-5242 GCA_031431055.1 Nitrosarchaeum sp. | reverse complement strand
CAGAATCATCTACTAATTCAAGATTTTAGAGAAAATATCAAAGAATAGTTCCCCGAATAGATTAATTACTGATATGGTGGAGATTTTTTTATGGGTCTACCTCTTTCAAAATATGTTTGGTTTGATGGGAAATTTGTAACATTAGACAAGGCCAACGTTCCAATAACAACACATGCAATTCATTATGGAACATCAGTTTTTGAGGGAATACGGGCATATTGGAATGAAAAAAATCTTTATGTCTTTAGATTAGATGAGCATATTAAGCGATTTAGAAGATCAGGGCAATTTTATAACATTTCGCTTAATTTTTCAGATAAAATCATCAGTGACGCAGTAATTGGAATTTGTAAGAAAAATAAAATAAAAAAGTCGTGCTATATTAGACCTTTTTACTTTATTGGGGATTATGGAATAAATCTACATGTAACAGAAAAGGCACCAACTAATGTTGCAATTTTTACATTTCCATTTGGTAATTTATTTAACAAAGATGGAATTACTGCTGGTGTTGTATCGTGGAGAAAATTCTCAGATATATCAACGCCTCCTCAAGCAAAGATGGGTGGTAATTATCTTAATTCAATCATAGCAACACAAGAAGCAAAAAGGAATGGATTTGATGAAGCAATTTTACTAGATCATAATGGAAATGTCAGTGAAGCACCAGGTGAAAACATTTTCATTGTAAGAGAAGGTCAATTAATTACACCGCCATTATCATCTTCAGCTTTAAATGGAATTACACGTGATGCTGTCATAAAAATTGCAAGAGATCTTGACATAGATGTAACAGAAACTGAGATTGCAAGAAGTGAATTGACTATCTCTGATGAAATTTTTCTTACTGGTACTGCAGCTGAAATTACACCAATAATTGCAATGGACGGTAAAAAAATTGGCAATGGCAAGCCTGGAGATATTACCAAAAAACTGATGAACAAGTATACAGACATAGTAATGAACAAAAACCAGGACTACTCTCATTGGTTAACTGCGGTGTATAGATGAAAATTGTTCAAATTGGTACTGGCGGATGGGGTAAAAACCACACTCGAATACTCTCACAACTAGGTGTACTCTGTGCAGTTTGCGATGCAGATGCTCAAAGAAGTAAGGAATACGGTGAAAAATATTCAGTCAATCATTATAGTTCATTAGATGATTTGATTAAATCTGAAAAATTTGATGGAGCTTTTGTTGTAACACCAACTTCAACTCATACAGAAATTGCTACAAAATTACTAGAGGCAAAAAAACATGTATTTGTAGAAAAACCAATGACATACAAATCAGAAGACGGTCAGAAAATTGCAGAATTAGCAGAAAAAAATAAAGTTATTCTAACATGTGGATATATTGAGCGTTTTAATCCTGCAGTAGCTATTGTGAAAAAATTTGTCAAAGAAAAAAAGTTTGGAGATCTGGTGATGCTTGAATTTCATAGAGAAAATAGAATGCCACTTCACATCAAAGATGTTGGAATAATTTATGATACTTCGGTACACGATATTGATACTGCAAATTGGCTCTTTGATGATATGCCTGTGGTAGTTTTTGCAAGATCAGGTAGAATAAATCATGAACATGAAGATTTTGCAAGCATAATGTTAGGATACAAAAACGATAAAGTAGCAATCATTTCATCAAATTGGATTACACCAAAGAGAGTCAGGACATTTACTGCAGTTTGTACTGATGCACTAATCACATCAGATTTTATCTCACAAGAGGTAAAAGTAGAGAGAAAAGAAGAACCTGAAATTTTACACAATGAAAAACAAGAGCCATTATTATTAGAGATTCAAAGCTTCTTGGGAGCTATAGAAGGAAAAAATGATACAGTTGTTAAAGCACAGCAAGCAGTAAATGTAACAAAAATTGCAGAAGCTGCACTTTTATCTAGCCAAAAAGGAATTCCAATCTATCTGGATTTAAAATGAACAAAACAATGATGGATATTTTGGCATGCCCTATAGACAAAAACTATCCTTTGGAATTATATGAAATTAAAGAAAAAAATAATGTTGTTTCAGAAGGGGCATTATTTTGTTCCAAATGCTCTAGATTTTATCCAATAATTGAGGAAATACCAATAATGCTGCCAGATGAATTAAGAAACAAGCAACAAGAGATGGAATTTCTTACAAGCAACAAGAAAAACTTGCCTGAAAAAATTATTACTATGGCAAACCCATGGCATTTGTGATATAATTGGTTACTAATTTTATTTCAGAAAAAGCAAAAATTGGCCAGAATGTCAAGATTTGGCATTTTTCATACATTGGAGATAATGTAGAAATCGGAGACAACGTAAAGATTGGTTCACTTGTACATATTGATTATGATGTAAAAATCGGAGAAAATACAAAGATAGAAGGAAGTGCATACATCCCACCACTTTCAAGAATTGGAAAAAATGTATTCATAGGACCGGCCGCTGTACTGACAAACGATCCATATCCAATGTGTGATAAAATGATTGGAGTTACAATAAAAGATAATGCAATAATTGGAGCACGAGCTGTCATTAAAGCAGGAGTAACCATTGGAAAAAATAGTGTTGTTGCAATGGGGGCAGTAGTAACTAGAGATGTTCCAGAAGATTCTGTAGTTATTGGATCTCCAGCTACAATAAGATACACACGTAAAGAATATGATAAAAAACAGAGACAGTGGATTGAAAGCTAGGATTTTATCTCTTTTTTAAATATCCAGTTTTTTAATTTTGATAATACCAAAACCCAAATTACTACTAGAATTATTGCAATAATTGCTTTGAGTATCGAAGTCAATAACAAATCAAAATCACCATAACCAGAAATAGAAAAAGGACCCAGAATAGTAACTAGAATTCCTCCTCCAGCAATAATCAAAGCCCACATTGCAAACAAAAATCCAAAAAGCCCTATCTTCAAATTGATATCCTCATCATAAATGCAGTAATTATTGCTAGTATTCCTGAAAAAATTGCTAGCTTGAAAATTGCATACCCAACTTGTTTTTCAGATAATGGTCCAGCCGTAAGGATTAATCTCACTAGTGTGATAGGCGCAGTTTTATCACTAGTTGCTTGTAGTCTGAAATCTTCGGTATGCTCTACTGGTTTTCCTTTGATTTGTCTGTGCTCTACAATACGTTTCATGCTTGAGAGAAACAAAAATGAGTTAATTATAGCCGGCAAAAGTGCAACAGCTGCAATAATTTCCACATGACCCACAATTGCAATTGCACCATACATGGCACCCAAAGTCAAAGCACCAGAATCTCCAGGAAATATCTTGCTTGGAATTTTATGATACTTGTAAAATGCCAATGAAACAAATCCCAGCGGTAAACTAATTATTGCCATTTCATAGTTTTGTAAAATAAATAATGCAATGCTTAATGAGAAACTTGCAATTATCATAAAACCACTTGCTACTCCATTTAACACATCAATAGAATTAATTGTATTACCTGTAATTGGAATCATGAAAATTATCAATCCAAGATAAAGAGCAGGTATTTGGACTGTACCAAATAAAGGAAATGACAAATTAGAATCATATGTGCCAAGTAAAATTATTGGTGTTGCAGCAATTACTAGTGCAACAGGTTTGAACCATCCACTCATAACTTTTCTGTCATCTACATAGCCAATTACAAATGCAATAAAACTAGTAATCATTATTGCAAGAATTTCATTGAGCTGGAAAAATCCATACAAAACAATCTCAGATGCAATAATTCCAGCAATAATTGAAGGACCACCGGGCCTTACTACCATGATATGATCTTTTTTGTTCATGTCTTTGACTGCAAGATTTCTTTTTTGCAGAAATTGAATTAATGGTGGAGTGATTACATATACTGTAAAAAATGCAATTATACATGAAATTATTGCAGGGATTATCAATTCAGTCAATTATCTAACCTTACGTAACTCTGACTTTATGTTATCTGCTAATGTTGAACCAATTTTATCTATTTCTGATAATTTATTCACCGGAATCTTTGCCAAATCATCTAGGGTTTTAATTCCATGTTTATACAGTGTTCTTGCTCTTATTCGTCCAATTCCCTTTACTTTAACTAAATCTAGTAATTCTTCTCTAATGCCATAAATAATTCGTCTTCGCAGATTCTCTAATTCATCAAGCAGATCTGCACGCTCAACATGCTTTGAAATCTCTCTAAGACAGTATGATAGCCAATCCCCAGTCTCAACCATTCTATGCATATCTCCAGACTCTATTCCTAAATTATCAGAAAGGGCCAACTCTGAAGATTCTGTAATCCAAGACTGTAATGCAAGTAGACTTCTAGAGCAATCATATTCCGATATTGGCACTAAAAGCTCAGAAGAGTGATTTGTTATCATAAGACTTGCAGTTGAATTGTCTTTCTGTCGTAGTGCGAATTTTGGGAAAAATTCCTCACAGCTTGAAATCAAATGCAAAAATCCAAAAGTATGTTTTCTTTCTTTTGATACATTTTCAATTGCATCTCTAAAGTAAGTTGCTGTAAGTGGATCAATGTACAGCATTGAGGTCTTTTTTCCAAATTCTGTTGCAGCGTATCTTTCGCCTTTTTTAATAATTAAAAATGCACTTGTGAGAAATCGCAGAGAAATATCAATTGCAAACTTTATTGTTGCTTTTCTTGATTGCAATCCACCTAATGTTTGCAAAAAGAAATCCAAAATATCTTCTTTTTTAATTCCAGGAGTGGTTACAATTACACTTAACACATGAGTTCTCAGTGATTTATCATCTATAATTTTTGATACAATTGGTTCAGGTTCTCCGTGGACATAATATTCCATTAAATCTTCGCTGTTTCCATTTCCAACAATAATTGATTCTCCGTAATTATCATATTGTGGTCTTCCAGCTCTGCCGCAGAGTTGTTTATACTCCAAAACACTAATTGGTCTGTTTCCACCAACTTTTGCATTATACCTATTGATATTTGATATCACTACTCTTCTTGCAGGAAGATTTACACCAGCAGCTAAAGTTGGTGTGGAAGATAATAATTTGATCGTTCCTTTACGAAATTCAGTTTCTATTGTTTGTCTGCAATTCTGATTCAATCCAGCATGATGAAATGCAACACCTTTTTTTATTAATATTGCCAGAGTCTTTACCAGTTCAGTATGTTCGTTATTTGATAGAATTTTTTTTGAAATCTTTTCTAGCTCTTCTGATTCTTTTTTTTCTAGTAATTGTGAAATAATATCAGCTGCCTTTGTTGCAAG
>JANPCQ010000143.1:0-2832 GCA_031431055.1 Nitrosarchaeum sp. | reverse complement strand
CTTACTGATCATCTTTCGTTTTATTGACCAACCATGTATTGACCCTCCATTGAGATATCTTGATGCAACAACAATGTCTGTTTTTGATTGTTTTAATGCATCAACAAGTTTTGGTATGAGTTGTGGAGGATGAGAAAAATCACTGTCCATTACAACTACTATCTTGCCTTTTGCTTGTTGTATTCCATTTAATATTGCAGAGCTAAGACTTTCTCGTGTTTTTCGATTTATGACATTAATGGTGTATCTTGTTTTTTCTTTTAATGACTCAAAATAATCCTCTGCAATTTTACCCGTTCCATCAGGAGAGTTGTCATCTACTACTATTGCCTCAACTATGGTGTTTTTTGGCAGATGCTCTTTGATTAAATGTAATATTCCTTTGATATTTTTAGACTCGTTATACGTAGGAATTATTATTGATACTTCTGCATTCATTACACTTGACACCACGATTCCATAGATTTATCTCATATTAAATTTTTAAATCGTAAAATTTGACTATCTTGCCCGTATTCCTCACAGATTTAGATCTTGATTATATCCTTGTAAAGATCAAATTTTATCACTATTATGAAACTAACTACGCATTGATACTTCATTTCCTGTAGATGCCTGCAGACCAAGTCCTGCTCCTGGTTCGGTAGTAATTATCATCAAAGTTTCACATGCCATACATAAGACCGATGGGGTATAGTTTGTGTTTTCTTGAGTTGGACCTATTGAAGCTAATACTGCGTCCTCTATAATATTTTGACTATTGCAATCAATGCATGTTGATGGTTTATGCGAAAGACGCTTTATTTTTTTAATATAGTAATGAACCATATGGACATTGTATCTGTTAGTGATTCTTAAATTAATTGATTGTTTCTCACTGATCTTTTATCTGTTAATTATTATCTTATCATATCTTTGCATACTCATAAAATAAAGTAATATTCTATATGATTTAGTGTCAAATTCAAAAATTGCTCTAGCTGATGATTTACCAATATGCAGAATCTTAAATGGAATGTGGCAGGTATCTGGCGGACATGGACAGATTAATCCAGAATCTGCCATTTTAGAGATGCTAGAATATCACAAAGATGAATTTACCACATGGGATTTGGCTGATATCTATGGGCCTGCTGAATCATACATTGGAGAATTTAGAAAACGATTAGCACCAAATGAACTATCAAAATCACAAGCACTGACTAAATTTGTACCAAATCCTGGACCTATGACAAAGTCTATTGTAGAATATCACATAGATCAATCACTACACAAAATGAATATTGATTCACTTGATTTGGTACAGTTTCATTGGTGGGATTACAATAACACTAGTTACCTTGATGCCCTTAATCATTTATCAAAACTACGAGATGAGGGAAAAATCAAACATCTTGGTCTTACAAACTTTGATACAAAGCGAGTCAAAATAATGATTGAAAAAGGATTCAAACTAGTATCAAATCAAGTACAATACTCTATTTTAGATCAAAGGCCAGAAAAGTTAATGGTTCCATTTTGCCAAAAACATGGAATATCTCTTCTCACATATGGTACCTTGCTTGGTGGATTTTTATCTGAAAAATATCTAAACTCTCCAGATCCACACAGAGCAGACCTGATTACTTCTAGTCTGCAAAAATACTATAACATGATTGATGCATGGGGTGGATGGAAATTATTTCAAGAATTGTTACATGTATTATCTCAAATAGCAAAAAAACATGATTCTAGTATTGCAAATGTATCTGCCAAATTTATTTTAGACAAGCCTGCAGTTGCAGGGGTAATAATAGGTGCAAGACTAGGAATATCTGAACATAGACAAGATAATGCCAAAGTCTTTGATTTGCAGCTAGACTCTCAAGATCACACAATGATAAGTTCAGTTACTGGTAAATCCAATGATCTTTTTGATGTAATTGGTGATTGTGGAGATGAGTATAGGTAGTGAGTAGAGATTCTAAGACTTGTAAAATATGTGAAAATTCTATGATTCGACAGGCATAAATGTTTCAAATAGTATGGACTTGTACAAAATGTGGCATATCTGAATAAAGAAATCTGGATTGTAAAACTATCACAAAATATGGTAAAAATTAGATAGTAATCAAAACCAATCCGATATCCACTGACATCTGAGCATCAATTCACTTTTCATATAACCATTGATGTTTGGGATTAATTGATTACTACCAATATCATAATGTAATAATGAAATAAAAAGACTGCTCTGCAAATTCTTAACATTTGTTTATTTTTGTAAGAAATTCTGTATGAAGTTAAGACTGAAATCTATGTTTAATCTTGTGACTGATAATTTTCTATGATCTTTTGAACATTGGCAAGAATTATTTTGCTAATCTCTTTGTATTCCATACCTGATGTCGTCATGAGTTTAATTTGATCTAAAATTGCAAACTGTACTCTTCCTTGCAGCTGATCTATGATGCCAAATCCCTCTTTTGGAAACTCTGTTATGAAAATTTCTGATTTGTCTTTATCCAATTTGTTTCTCTTTGATAAAAGACATTAAAATATCTAGTTCTTGATGTACAACATCTATGAAAATAATTCTATTCGTTCCATATAGGTTGTTTTTTCAACCAGGATATTAAATCCCTATAAAGATGGCTTTTTTGTACATTTAAAACATTGATTTCCATATTAGTTGATAATTTTGCTGTCTTGGTATACTGATCATATTTTGCAAATATGACTTTGTCCAGATATGTCTGGCCTTGAATCTCTTTTTTTGCCAATTCCTCAGAATCAGTCATTGCAAAGCATGCAAAGAGAACCCCATCAACCCAATACGCATTGCCTGATTCA
>JANPCQ010000142.1:0-3048 GCA_031431055.1 Nitrosarchaeum sp. | reverse complement strand
ATGTATTTTTTATTGCATCCTCAATTGTTTTTGATTTTCCAGACATAATATTTTCAAATATGATTTCAATTGATTCTTTAGCAATTTTTCCTTTTGTTAAAAATTCAAAAGTTTTTACAATTTCATCATTTCTTAATAATTGAGAATTCAAACCATTTCTTTCTAGATTGATAATGGTTGAACAAAGAATTGAGGCTATGAAAGTTGGTACTATTGAAGTTTTTTCACAAATTTTTTCAAAAATTTCTAAATATGCTGAATCAAAAACCTGCTCTGTTAACTGTAAATTCAAATCATATTTTTTTTGCAGCTCATTAAGTGATTCATCCCATGATTTTGGGATGTTCTTTTTTGTATCTTCTAATTCTTTTTTTGTTATAATAATTGGAGGAATATCTGTTTCAGGATACATTCTTGATGCGCCTGGTCGAGGTCTGAGAAATATGGTTTCACCAGTTTGAGTAGCTAATCTGGTTTCAGCAGGAACTCCTTTCTTTGCTTGACTTATTCTTTTAATTATGGAATCAATTGCAAAATCAATTTTTACTAAAGGTGCAGTAATTATTAAAAATGCATCAGTCTCGTTGATTTCTAATATTTTTTTCACAATAGATACATTGTTTTCTTCTATGCCATAATTTGGTAATTCATCTGAATGAAAAACTCCTCCAATTCCATAGAATTTTACAATCTGACCAATTTCCTT
This sequence comes from Nitrosarchaeum sp., assembly GCA_031431055.1. Classification (GTDB taxonomy): domain Archaea; phylum Thermoproteota; class Nitrososphaeria; order Nitrososphaerales; family Nitrosopumilaceae; genus Nitrosarchaeum. The sequence continues at coordinate 2,342 of JANPCQ010000142.1, read as the reverse complement.
TCCTAATCTTATTCCTTCATATGGCGAATAACCAAACATGCCAGCAAAATTCCTGATTCGAATTGCTTTGATAATTGAGTTATCTCTTAAAGATTTTTGAATAATTTTTGATTCACAATTCTTAAAATCATTTGTTATATCAAAAACATCATCATTTTTTGAAATTTCGCCAAAATTAGAATTTTGTAATTTTTCAGCTATCTTGACAAGTCCATGTTGTCTTTTAGCCTCAAATTCTACTACTTTTTCTAATTGGTCTAATTGTTGTACTCCTTTGACTTCAACTACTCCTCCACCATCCCTAACCGAGACATTGACATCTTGTCGTATTGAACCAATTCCACGAGTAACCTTTTTTGTACTTCGTAACAGTCTACCTAGAGATAATGCAATTTTTTTTATTTTTTTTGAATCTCCCTCAACAGGCTCTAACGCAATTTCAATTAAAGGAACACCAAGACGATCCAAACTGTATTCTCTTACGTCTCCCTTATCTCCAAGCAGTTTTGCGGCATCTTCTTCTAAACAAATTGATTGAATACCAATTTTTTCACCATCAACCTCAATGTGTCCTCCTTGAGAAATTAACATAGTTCTCTGAAAACCAGTAGTGTTTGAACCATCAATTACTGTCTTTCTCATGGGATAAATTTCACTAAAAATATTTGATTCAAGTGCGGATGAAATTACTAGTGCAAGATTTTTTGCATCATCATCTAAATTATGAGGGGGTTCTTCATCCTGTTCTACCAAACAGCTACTTTCTGGATTGGCGTAATACATTATTGTTTTAGATTTTGAACTCTCAAAAAGAGCTGCTGGATCATATTCACCCAATTCACTTTTAACTGCTCTTAATTTTCTTTGAAATTTTGTAGTATATTCATCTGATTCACGTGGTATACAACTACAGAATAATTTTTTGTTAGTAGATAATTGCTGATGTATCTCGAGACCAACTTTTAATCCAATATTTTCAATGAAAAATTCAGACATTAACATCACTCATTTTTAATCATATATTTCAGAAGCAATATTTTGAAGCATTATCTGCTTGACATCTTCAAGCGTTTCTGAATTTCCCAAAGCCCACATAGCTTTGACTAGTGCTACTTCTGGAATCATATTCTCCAAAGAAATTATTCCTAAATTAAGTAAATCTCGACCACTTTCATATACTGTCATTCTTACTCTACCATCAATACACTGTGAAGTCATACCTAAGAAAATGCCTTTCTCATTTGCTTTTTTTACATTATCATACATTGTTTTTCCAATGTGCCCTAAACCAGTCCCCTCAAAAATTATTCCACTATAATCCATTTCAATAATTTTTTCTAAAAGACTGGGATCATATCCTGGATGATATTTTACTAATGCCACTTTTGTATTGAGATTAATCCTTGGCTGAAATTCTTTGATTTTGAAAAATTCACCTTTCATATTTCTCTGAATTTGATCATTTACAATAATAAATGCAGGATCATCTCCAATAGTTTGAAATGCACCTCTTTTACTGGTATGATTCTTTCTAACTCTTGTTCCTAAATGACATGCAATTGTTTCATCATTTTCATCTTGATGCATTACGATATACACACCATTTGTTTTACAGCCAACAAGAAATTTTATTGCGCCTATTAAATTCAGAGCTGCATCTGATGAAGCACGATCAGAAGACCTTTGTGAACCTACAAGTGCAATTGGGATGGGAAATCCCGCAAGTGCAAATGAAAGAAACGATGATGTGTAATGCATTGTATCTGTTCCATGTGCAATAATAATGCCTGAATAATTTGAAGTTGAATACTCTTTTAATTTCTCAGCAATTTTTAACCAATGTTCTGGCATTATGTTTTCTGAATATTCTGAAAATAATACTTCTGCATCTACATTGGCAATTTTAGCAAGTTCAGGAACTGATGAATTAAGTTCTTCAGCAGTTAAAACGGGAGTTACTGCACCTGTTCTATACTCTACTTTGCTTGCAATTGTTCCTCCTGTTGATAGTAGGAGAATTTTTGGCAAAGCAGGATTTTTTTCTAAACTTTCTTTTTTTTCAATATTTTTTTCAAAACTGGATATTTTCTCTATTCTCTCAATCTTTTCTATTTCTAATCCAATATTATATCCACTCTTTAATTTGAGAACTAGATGTTTATCGTCAGTGTGTTCGTATCTTGGCATAATTATTCCTAAATATGTTAAGTCTGCAAGAATTTTGACTGAATCACCAACACCGATTTTGTTAGTTTTTAAAAATTCTAATGATTTTCCAGTATATCCTCTAAATTCAGACATTTACGAGAGTTGGTTTGTCTATTTAATAAAAACTACCTGTA
>JANPCQ010000141.1:0-3061 GCA_031431055.1 Nitrosarchaeum sp. | reverse complement strand
TCCAAAGTTTGATAATCAACAGTAATGGCAAATGGTGCACCTATCTCATCTAGTCTTCTGTATCTTCTTCCTATTGCACCGGAATGATCCAAAAATACATCATATTTTCTTTTAATTGAAAGATATATCTCATCTGTCTTTTCTTTTAATCCATCTTTTTTTATCAATGAAAGAACACCAATGTGTATGGGAGCCAAGTATGGCTTTAGAGACAGTACGGTTCTTTCATTTTCTTTATCCTCGTATAGTGAATGCTCTAGAATTGTGTAAAGACTACGATCAATTCCCATTGAAATCTCAAAAACATGAGGTAAAACTTTATCCTCATTATCCATTACTTCAAATTTCTCTTTGCTTTTCTTGGCATGACTGGACAAATCATAATCTGATCTATAATTGCATGCAACTAACTCAAGCCAACCTATTGTAGTTTCAACTTCAAAATCAAATGCAACTTGTGCATAGAATGCCTTTTCTTTATCACCCAGTTTTCTAAATCTGCTTTTTGTTACATCTATTCCCGTTTTCTCATAAAATTCAATTAATATTGCTAAATAATATGCTACAAACTTGTTTGGAATTATCTTTGATTCTACTGCTTCTTTACATGTCATCACTTGGAGTTTAGAATCAACTTGAATTCTAAGAATAGTATCTGCAATTTCAGAAAACTTTTCCATCTCATCTAATTTTGTTGGATTACAAAACACTTCAATCTCTGCTTGATAAAATTCTCTTAAACGAAGTAGACTTTGCCTTGGTGATATCTCATTTCTAAAGCTTTTACCCACCTGGGCAATTCCCATTGGTAGCTTTCCCCTCATGGTCTTAAACAGTCTTGGAAAATCAACGAATATGGACTGGCATGTTTCAGGTCTAAGATACGCTTCCTCTCCCTCTGGACCAATTCCAACTTTGAACATCATGTTGAATTTTTTGGCATTTTCAAAATCTCCCTTGCATTTTGGACACTTTATGTTGTTTTGCAAAATTGCATTATCAAACTCCTCCAAATCTGCACTTTCAGGAATTTCTATTTTTGAGATTTCAGAAATAGTTCTGTCTGCTCTAAAAGTTGACTTGCATTTTGTACATTTTATTATTGGATCTGCAAAATTTCCCAAGTGTCCTGATGCTTCAAATACCGATTTTGACATTATTTGTGAGCCATCAATTTCCATCATGCCGTCTCTTCTGATTAGTTCTCTTCGCCATAATTCCAGAAATTTATTTTTCAAACTTACACCACAAGGCCCGTATTCCCAAAAACCTGCTTGGGCATCTGCATAAACCTCACAGCTAGGAAAATAAAATCCACGCTCAAGTGCTAATTTCATTACATCTTCATAATTCATTATACCATTTCACCGTTAACTGAATAAATTCCTACGCCAACTCCTTGACTTTTCTTATGTTTTCAAAATCATCTCTAGTATCATCAATTGGAGTTTCTAAAATTATTGGAATCTTTTTCTTGTTGGCAGTTTTTATTACTTCTGATAATCCTTTTTCTCCAATGTTTCCCAATCCCACATGATAATGTCTATCAAGATTACAGCCAATTTCTCCCTTGGCATCATTAAGGTGTAAAATTTTCAAATTCTCAAATCCTACTGTATCATCAAATTTTGCAAAAGTGTCTTTGACTAATTTTTCTGTTCTTAGATCATAACCAGAAACAAATGCATGACATGTATCAAGACAAACACCAAATTTTTTTGCAGGCTTTAACTGATTAAAAATCTCTGCCAGCTGCTCAAAATTTGCACCAACAGAATTTTTTTGTCCAGCAGTATTTTCTAGTAAAATCATAACATCATTTTTTATTTGTCCTGCTTTGTTTAGTCCTTTAACTAGCTGTTTGATTCCTGCCTCTTCACCTGTTCCTAAATGGCTACCAAGATGTGTAACCAAATATGGGATTCCTAATTCTCCACATCTCTCAATTTCATTAATCAACGTATCTACTGATTTTTCAAACCCATCTTCTTTTGGAGTGGATAGATTTGGCAAATATGGCATATGGGCACATATCGCAAATCTATCTATCTTACTTGTTTTTAATTTCTCTTTGAAATTTGTAATATTCTCATCTGAAAGATCTTTTGCATGCCATCCTCTTGGATTTCTAGTAAATATCTGAAAAGCAGAACATTCTCTTTCTACGGCATTATCTACTGCTTTGTCAATTGAACCTGAGATCGAAACATGGCAACCGATCTGCATATGTCCAACTTATCTAAACATAATTTAAATCAGCATCTGCCTAAATAATTAAAACCAGATTTTTATGTAATTATCATTAATCACTATTCATGCTTGAACTTGGACAGGATGAGATTGCAAAATATCCATTTTTAGCAGATGCGGGTCAATATCTAAAAGATAAGGGGTTCACACTGGAGCAATTTGGAACTGATCCAGATTTGAAATCATTGGTAGAAAAGGCGTTTAATCGAATTGAAGTGGCAGCAGATGGAAAAATCTACCACTCTGATTTGATAGGAGATCAAGCATCAAATCAAGCTGCACTTCCAAGAGAGGTTTTCTCTTTTCTCTTAGCAATTGTATTACTCAAATTAAGTGGCATGACCACATTAATCAAAAGATTTGCACTTGCCGAAGCCCGACGTGCAGAAAAATACCTAGAAAAAGACTTGGCAAATATCTCTGATGAATCAAAAAAACAATTAGCAATTAGAATTATTGATGATTTGTTTTCAGTTCAGATAAAAAAACAGGATGATTATTTTGTAATACCAATATCTGATTATCTCAAACATTCAATAAATTTTCATGAAAGAGAATGGAAATTAATAAACAGACATGTAGAAAATGGTTTGGTCTTTCTTACTCCGCACGAAACAGTCAGACTAATTCGAAAAGAATTAGGAACTTATATCAGCTCTAAAATTATTAATGCAAAAACACCACCAATGATCTCAGGTTTTGAAGAATCAGTAAATAAATTAATTTCCATGTCTAAAAAGTTTGCAACTTATACTGTAACTACTGGAGAATATCCACCATGCATAAAGCACGCCATTGAAATTCTTGAAAA
>JANPCQ010000140.1:0-7268 GCA_031431055.1 Nitrosarchaeum sp. | reverse complement strand
TTTTTGACAGGTAATACGTTTGGATATGCCATAATTGAAATCATCGCATTCTCTTTTCTCCTTTAGTCTTTTACTCTTGATGGAAAGAATAAAAATTAATTTGATTTTATTTGGTCAATTTCCACCAAATAATTGTATTTTTAGATATAATGTTCGTATGTAGTCAAACGTGAGGCTCTTATCTATACCCCAAAGTTAAAGTGCTCCCGTCGGGATTTGAACCCGAGATCACTGCCTTGAGAGGGCAGTATGCTTAGCCGGACTACACCACAGGAGCTTGTTCAAAAACAAACTCTATCTCAATTTAAAGGAAATGTTTTGACAATGAATCCATTGGTAAAAATTAGTAAGTTTGTTGCTTTATACAAAATTGAAAACAAATAATTTCATGGATTTGAAAAAACTAGTTGAAGAACAATCACTGACAAATTTTCCTGTTGGTTTAGGAGGATGTAGGACAACTAGTTCTTTTTTTGATTCATGCGATTATGACATGACCATATTTGATAATAAATTAGAGCCACCTAAAATTATATTTTATGATGATAATTTTATAAAAATTCATCATGGCTCATTAAAAGAAACAAAGTCTGATATTCTTGTAAAATATGATGGAATGCAGATAATCCATGATGCATCTTGGGAACTTCGAATGTTTCTATCAAAAATAAAGGAAAAACGTTTAACACTTTACAAAGACTATGCAAAAAATTGCCTGTTTGAATCTCTTTTTTGCTGTGAAAAAACTAAAGAAGGAATAAAAACTTCAAATGCTTTTTCATCCTGTTGGCAAATATGTGCATCTTATTTTTTAGCTGATGCTATCTGCTTACTCAATCTGTATAGGCCAAATCCTACACATATGTTAGATATGTTGCGCAAATTTGAGAAAAATCAAATCAACGAACAAATTTCAATAGTAACCCAAACAGTTGGCATTGAAAGAGCAATCCAGTCTCTATTAGAAAGAATCCTAAAATCAACAATTGGTTTTTCTGACTTGATTGAAAATAACAACCACTCACAAATCATCCAAGAAAAACACGATTTATTTATAAAAAATTCAATGTTATCTGATTGCTATTTTTACTTGGGATACATAAACAAAGAAAACTTTGTAAAGATTAAAGACAAAATTGACAGTCAACCAGATCTTATTCATATACTAAAAGTTGCCTTTGATATTGAAGCTGACTCTAATCTGCTTGAGCATCAGGCAAAACTCGTTCAAAAATCATGTAATGCCATTCTTGGCCTCATTTCCAGTGCGTGATTTTCTAAAGCCTTGTACTAACATTTTAAAATAAGTAATATCGTTACGTATCTATGACAGATCAAGCATGTGGATGCGAAGCAGACAGCGGCGATCCAACTTATTCATGTGATTGTGATATGCAAGGTCATTGTATATGTAGTCACGATTGCAAATGTAAAACTGACATTTGTAAAGAAGCAGTCAAACAACTGTAAATCTAGTTGTTTTTATTTTATTTTTTCTTTTTTAGATTAATCTTCTTCCTCAAAGCCCCATGATTTTACCAATTCTTTTTGGAACTTGTCTGATTGTTTTTCATCTAATGCAAATCCACAATTTTTGTGAGTTGGAACTACTGTCATTCCATCAAGCTTAAACTCTACTTCGTACAAGTGAACTTTTGAGCACTCACACATTCTAAAATTTCTTAAATTTTCCTCTATATTTGCTTATTTGAATAACGTTTAACTATCCGTGACGCACAATTTTCTTTAAATTGAAGACAACATTATTGGCTCTATCTGTAATTGTAATTTTGATTTTAGGTTCATTTCCAATTCTACCTGTAACAGCACAAGTCCAAGCAGGTGGCGTTAGTCTTCCTGGTGATCCATCATGGTTTGCAGGAGAGGGTCTTAAACAAGGTGATTTTTTTTCATATTCTATGTGTCATGTAGATTACAAAGAATGTGCCGAGTTTGAAATGGATATGTGGATTAAAGGTGACAAAAAAACTGGAACAGAAGACAAGTGGCTTGTAGAAGTTGTTGTTTATGATGGCAATAAAATCGTTAAAGGTGAAATGGAATTAGGAAAATTTGCACCAGAACCATCAGGAGGCAGTGATAATCTAGGTGTTTACAGAGGCGCCTTCAAATCTTCTATTGCTTGGTTATCTGCTTTTGCAAATGGATATGATGAAAGTGGTCAAGATGGACCAAAAAAGTTCTCTGCAAAATCTTGGGGTAAAATTGGAAACATAGGTGGTGAACAAATAATTCCAACAGCTATTGAAAAAGTTACCGTTCCAGCTGGAACTTTTGATACTGTTTTAGTATCTTGGAAGACTGGTGGTGCTAAAAGTAAAGTTTGGGTAGTTGATGATTTTCCTTTTCCAATTAAAGCTCAAACATATACCCATGTATCAGAAGGTATTCCACCACCTGAGTATCGATTTACATTATTAGAGTATAAACAAAATATCCAACAAAGTCCTTTTACAAAAATTATATCCACAGAAAATATACAATCTGCTGCAGGGTGTCAACAACACTATGATCTTGTAAGTGTTAAAAAACCTACAAAGAATTTTGATTATCAGGTACATGTTTTCTATGGTCCTGAAGATCCAGTAGAAGGCTGTGAGATGCAATGGCTAATAAAATTTATTAGTAAATATGATGATACTGAATTTTTAAACCAAGTCAAATTTGATTTACTCGTTGTAGATAATAATCTAAAACCATTAAGATCCATTGCACAAGACGAAGGAAGAGATTTTCTTTATTCGCCATCAGGGCAAGCTCAAATTGATATGATAGTCAAAGAACCTCCTGGAATTGCTCATTATGTAATTTGGATTTATGGTCTAGCTCCTGAGCACATTGTTCCTTCAACACGTGCTGATTATTTGGCAATAGATATTCCAATTACATCTAGTAAAGATAGTTTATCTCCAAGTGACACTACCAATATTCCAGATTGGATTAAAAAGAATGCAGGATGGTGGGCAGACGGTTCAATTGATGATAACTCATTTGTCCAAGGAATTCAGTTCTTGATCAAAGAGAGAATAATACAGATTCCACAAACTGCTCAAGGTTCAGGATCAGGAAGTAATCAAATCCCAGATTGGATTAAAAAGAATGCAGGATGGTGGGCAGACGGTTCAATTGATGATAACTCATTTGTCCAGGGAATTCAGTTCTTGATCAAAGAAGGAATAATAAAAATCCCACAAGCTGCCCAGGATTCAGAATCCGGAAATTCTGAGCCAGACTCTTGGTTTGGTTAAAAACAACATTTTCATGTCCTACATTCAAATTATTAGAGTTTGATGAAAAATCAGATGATAAAATGGTAGGTCTCTTTAGTTATCCAAAACGACATCTAAAAAAATTAGTTAAAGATGGAGATTATGTTGAAGCACTTGAATTTGGAAAAAGTTTAGAAGGAAAATTTTTCAATGATCCTGATTACATGTTTATGATGGGAAGCATTTATTTTATTTTAGAAGACGCAAAAAAAGCAATTGCATATTTTGAAAAGGCTTTGGAGATAAAACATGATGATGTTGAGACATTGACCCTAAAAACAAATGCTCATCTCTCATTACAACAAAAAGATGAAGCAATAGATTGCTGTAAAAAAATCATAAAATTAGATCCTCATAACTACGAAGCTCATGGTCTACTTGAAAAATTAGAATCTCTTTAAATCCTTCTTGTTTTACTTTTCATCTCATATGCATTTTCCATTAACCAATCACAAAATTTTGTAACATTTTCATCAAACTCTGTCCAAATATGGACTGAATGGGGAAGAATGTCTATTTTCCAATCATCTGAATATACTCTTACTCCTTCTTTATTATCATACATGTAAGCATCTTGAACTTGTATGTCTCCAAAAATTTCTTTTGCCTTCTCTTTGATCAACTCTCTATTAATTGGAAATCTCTTTCTTTCATAATCAATAATTAAGCTAAGATCTCGTTTACCATACATGTCAAATTCTTCTATTCTTCCCTCTTTTGGAAAATTTACCACTAGTTTGATATTGTATTTTTTGCCTACTTCCTTACCAATCTCAACGATTCTCGTATATGCCATGGCTGGACTTTTCTTTAACATGAAGCGAATTTGTGCTATATTCGTTTTTAATTGCTGCTGAAGGTCTAAAACTATTTCTGAGAATATCATGATATTTGTAATATGAAATCCCATTATAATCATTAATCTTATGAACAGGATTAGTTTTTTTAGACGTAAAAATAATTATCATTATTGGCATTACCAATAGATTATGATGGTGTACGAATAGATGATAGCTCAGAGAGAACTGATAATGTAAATGACTACAAAGTAACATGTATTGATTTTATCAAAGATATTTCTCATGATTATGAGGCATGGGTTGATTACTATAAACCCCCAGAAGATGAAGACAAAAAACGACGCACTGGAATTAAAGCAACTATAGAAAGAACAAACGAATGGATCGCAAAAGTTGCTCAGACCATAAAAGCAGTTGATGTTGTGATGAATGACGGAATTCAAAAGATGGCTGAATCCACAGCAGGAAAGCCACTTGAAATTGGTGTCTTTGTAAATGGAAAATCAAGCTATACTATGGCAAACGCCGGAATTATCGATGTTAATGTAAAATCAAGTGGCAGACAAGGTAGAAAAACAAAACTTGGTTTTCATTTCAAAGATACTAGATTTAGAATTGAATCAACATGTGGGGCATTTTTTGATGAAAATAACTTGCCTACTGAAGAATTTGATTTGATGGATATTCACTTTAAACTTCATGCAGAAAATGCAAACCAACGTGATGTAATCTCATTTACTGTTACCATTAGTGAAATGGAAAATGATATAGAATTTGAACGAAGGGGTCTAACTACTATTATTCATATAGTGTAATTTCTATTGCAACCCTTTTTTCATCCGCTCTTTTTTCTCCAGGATATTTTAATTGAGAAATTTTTTGCTCCAGTTTTTCATCTTTAACTAAATTTGCTTTACCTGTGTATGTTGAATTATTGTATTCTATGATTACCTCTGGATTTGCTATGGCATTTTTGAACCAGTCCCCATCTGGTTTGTGTCTTGAAAAATAAATTTTTTCATTATATTTTACAGCACGAAGCGTCACTGAATGACGCTTTCCTGTCTTTCTACCCTTTGTGCTTAAAATTGCATGAAATAGGTTATCTTCACTTGTCATGAGCCAATATTTCTGTCAAGTAATTTAACCTCATTGCTAGAAATTTCTGATATTTGGTATGATAAGCAAATCTGAATAATGTATTACATGTCAGTTAAACTAGAAAATATGCCTGAAAATATGGCTACAGCTGATGACTTTGTTGGAAAAAAAGTCATAGATAGAGAAGGAATAGTGTATGGCAAAGTCAAACACATACACATTAACCAACACACTCTAATCGTTTCAGGAGTTACAATTCATCAGGGATTTAACAAGGACTATTTCCTTTCTAATGATTACATTGACAAATTCACTAAGGAAACTTTGCTACTTAGCAGACCTCCAATTAGATCAGGAATTCCAGTAGTTGACATTGATGGTCACAAAATAGGAAAAGTAAAACACCTCCATAGAAGTCCTGATACCCACGAACTTGAGTCTGTTGAAATCAGTGATGGATTGATGCATTCCAAAATTATATCCAAATCAGAAATTTGGGGCGTGGGTGAAAAAGTCATTCTTAAAATGACAAAAGAAGAATACAAAAAACTAGAATAGTTTTATTTTTCTAAAATCACAATTTCTGCTTATGCCTTTTTGCCACATTTTAGACAAATAGGAACTCCTTTTTCAATTGTTATATCTACATTTGATGAGTGACACTTTTGACAAAGTCCTTTCATATTCTGATTGCTTCATAAGGTCTTTAAATTTTTTATGCGATGACTTCTGAACGCTTGCAATTTATAATTGAGATAAGCGATCAAAGTGTTGTATTCTGTAGAGACTAGATCTCTCTCAAAATCATTTGGTACAGTAACTGCAGTAAATGACATTTCATTTGCTGTTGAATCTGGTGAGATCTTTGGATTTCTTGGGCCAAATGGTGCAGGTAAAAGTACTACTATAATGATCCTTACAACACTACTAAAGCCAACTTCTGGGCAAGCTTTAGTTTTTGGATTTGATGTAATGACACAACCAAAACAAGTCCGTCAAAGCATTGGATATGTACAACAAGAATCCACAGTAGATGAATATCTCACAGGAAGAGAAAATTTACTTTTACAAGCAAGACTCAATCATATTCCAAAAGATCAAGTCGATAAAAGAATTGACGACGTCTTGGAATTAATTGAATTATCTGATAAGCAAAATGATCCTGTAGTTACATATTCTGGTGGAATGAGAAAACGATTAGACATTGCCGGTGGACTATTACATCGTCCCAAAGTGTTATTTTTAGATGAACCTACAGTTGGATTGGACATTCAAACACGTCGAAAAATTTGGGAATATATAAAAAAAATACACAAGGAATTTGAAATGACTATCTTTCTTACGACTCACTACATGGAAGAAGCAGACCAATTATGTGATAGAATTGGAATTATTGATCGTGGAAAGATTCAGGTAATTGATTCACCTGAGAATATGAAAAATGCAATGGGCAATGAAGTTATATCATTGACGTTTGAAAATGGAAACTCTGATGACTTTTTGTCTCAATTACGCCAGATTGATTTGATAAAAAAAATAAATGAAGATAATAACAAACTAACTATTTTTGCATCAAAAGGAACAGAGGTAATTCCTAAAATTTTTCAAATTTCTTCTGAACTTCAAATTAAAATTATTTCCATATCGTTAACTCAACCTACTTTAGATGATGTCTTCATTTCTTACACAGGTCATGAAATAAGAGATGATGATACTGGATTTAATCGAAAACAAGAACATGCAAAAATGAAGAGGATACGTGCATGAATTCCTTGATATATGATACTTATACTATTTTTTGGAGAGAACTAAAACGATACAAAAAATCCCGTAGTGGTGTTTTAATTAGATTGATTCAACCTGCAATTTGGATTATTGTAATTGGAAATACTTTTTCAGGAACACAGCCATTAATTCAATCAGTTGGTTTTGAGGGACAATATATTGAATTTATGGCACCTGGTGTGATTATACTAACTGCAATTTTTACTAGCATTTTTGGTGGAGTAAATACCCTCTGGGACAGAAGATATGGGTTTATGAACAAAGCACTGACCTCTCCTATTTCACGCTCCTC
>JANPCQ010000139.1:0-4782 GCA_031431055.1 Nitrosarchaeum sp. | reverse complement strand
GTCTTCAATTGCACGTGCGTGTTTAACGCTTGTTGTAAGAATACGATTCACTTTGATTTCTTTTTCTAACAATGTAGACATGCTAATAATTGCTTTAATTCTGATCTAAAAGATCCTTGTATCATATTTTTTTGTCTAATCACATCAATTTTTTTTTGTTATAATAGTTTTAAGACCAGTATCAAAAAGATGGTAACCATTACGATAAATATTATAATATAAGCATAATTATCATTACCACTATCATAAATATAATAGTGCTAGAATAATTATCATAACGTTATAATATATTGTAAAAAAGTAACAAAAATAAACAAATGTGAAAATATAATATACAGCATAGAGACAAATATCACAATAAGACATATTTGAAAATGAATCAAAAATAAAATTCGAGTTGAATGTTAGTTTTGAGTTAACACCTATCATAACAAAAAAGAATTAAAAATATTATAACTACAGGGAATGACCTGTTAGTTTTTCATATGCAGTAACATATCGATTTGTCATTTTCTGAATTATTTCTTGAGGGATCATAGGGGCTAAGGGTTCTTTTCCTGCATCCCGTGCATCATCAAATTGTTTTTGATATCCATGTTCTGTTAGCCAATCACGTAAAATTTGTTTGTCAAATGCCTCTTGTGTTTTGCCAATCATGTAGGAATCCTTTGGCCATAGTCGATACTCGTCAGGACCAATTGAATCACCCAAGACAATATTGCCATCTAAAATTCCAAATTCGAGTTTCAAATCAGCTAAAATGAATCCCACCTTGTCTGCAATATCAGACATTCTTTTGTAGATATCAATAGATGTTTTCTCTAGCCATACATATTGTTCTTCAGTAACTAGTTTCATCTCCAAAGCTTTTGTTTTATCAATTGGAATATCATGTTCTGATTTTGTAGTAGGATCAAAGATTGGTTGTGGAATCTTTGCAGCTAATGTGGTATCAGAACCATCAGGAAGTTTTATTTCGCCTTTTTTCCATCTTCCTACCAAACTACCATAAAAATAACCTCGAACCACACACTCGATTGGCAGCATCTTCATTTTTTTTACCACAATTTCAGTATCGGATTGTCTTTTTACAAAATGATTTGAAACGGGTAGCTGATTAAACCAGAATTCAGCAAATTTACACAAAACCTCTCCCTTTTTAGGTATATTTTCTTTGAATTTTACATCAAACGCTGATACTCTGTCGGAGAATTTGAAAAGTAAGGTCTCATCATCAAGAGAATACAGATCCTTTACTTTTCCAGAAGCAATAAACTTCAAACAAACAACCTTGTTTTCAATATGATTTAACTGCTATGAAAAATCTATGAACCCATCATACCAACCATCTTTGGGGGAGTACGGTATGCTTTGTTTACAAAAATATCATTATCTGCAGTAATCATTACAAATTGCATGGAATTGTCAGGTGGTGGAGAAACAATAATTTTAGCACCAGGTTTTATTAATCCAATATCCAAAATATCCCCGTCGCCAAAATTGATGTGGATATTAGTCAAAGGTTTTGCCCCAATATTTTGTATACTCACTCTCCCAGTTACAAACAAATTTTGATTGTCAATAATAGGATCAACAAAGATAGCATAGTCTTGAGTAGATATGGACATTTTTATAATGTCAAGACCATATACAACACTCATCAATATTATCACACTGATAACAATTACAATTAAAATTGTGTAGTTCTTCACCAAAGACACAATGTCTTTCTAATAATTAAGAATATTATTGTGGTTTAATATAATTCCAAATTGTGTGCATGGTTTCATTCCCTAAAAAACAAATTTAAAGAAAGAAGCAAAAAATTATTTTTTGTTTTGTTCTGGAATTACAGATAAAGTGGTTGTAGAAAGGACATTTTTTATTTTTCTAATCTGTTTTGTAATTGTATCTTCTACTTCTTTTGAGGTTTTTGCCTCAACTTTTACAAAAATATCATAGACACCAAATGTTCCCTTGGCTTCTTTTACAGCATCTATTTTTAAAATATCACTCATTACTTCCATTTCGTGTGCCATTTCGCTTTTGACTAAAACATATGCAGTTTCCATATTACTCGCCTTTCATCTCTATACGAGTTTTAAACTCGGGCGTAATTCCCAAGGAATCATAATTTCCAGACGAACAAGTAAAACACATTGAATCTTTTGGAATCCCTATAGCAGCTGCAAGGTTTTCAGCATCATTATAACCCAGAAAGTCAGCCCCAATACTCTTTCTGACCATTTCAGTTAATTCCTCATCAGTCATATTTTTCCCATTTGAGAATGTTGCAAGTTCTTCTTGAGATGGAAAATCAATTCCAGCATAACATGGAAATTTGATTGGAGGGTATGTGATAACCATGCTGATTTTTTTTGCACCTGCTCTTCGTAGTGCTTGGATAATTGCCTTGGAGCTAGTACCACGGACTAGGCTATCGTCAATTACAACAACATGCTTGCCTTCAATGATTTCTTTGATTGGGATGATCCAACGATTAATTTCAATTCGATCGCTTTGGTGCGGTTCGATAAAACTACGTAGTGGTCCTTTCTTACTATATCTATCTTTGAGTAGTCCTTCCTCAAATGTAAGACCCAATTCTTGGGCATACCCTAATGCCGCAGGTCTTGCAGAATCAGGAACAGGTATTACAAGGTCAGCATCTTTTATCGGGAATTTTCTTGCCAAAAATTGCCCAATTCTTTTTCTAGAGATGTAAATGTTAGCGCCTTCCATATTGCTAGAAGGATGTGCAAAATAAGTAAATTCAAAAGAACAATGAGCATGGGACATATCATCAGAGAATCTTTCAGTTTCCAATCCATTTGTGCTAAGTTTGATCAATTCACCGGGGTGAACATCTCTTTGAAGTGTTGCACCTACTGCAGAAACTGCAGATGATTCAGATGCAACAATGTATGTATCGTCAGATTCTTTGTAACCCAAAACCATAGGTCTAAATCCTTTAGGATCCCTTGCAGCGTACACAGAATTATCATCAGAGATAAACGTAAAACAGTAAGAGCCGACCATTTCATTTTTCAAAATTGCAAGGGCTTTTCCCATTTGACCGTTTTCGGAAATTAATGATACTAGTCTCTGTGCAGCAACTAGAGTATCACTTGCATTTTGAGGGGTAAATGAGCATCCTCCAACTAAATTAGATAGTTCTTGGACATTTGCAATAGTTCCGTTATGAGCAATACAGAGATCTTTTACTTTGAGGGGTTGAGCATTTTCAAGTGTGCTTCTTCCCATAGTAGAATATCGAACATGGCCAATAACAGATGGAGAAGAATAATCTTCGCAAATTTTCTTAAACTCTGAGGAAGCGCCAGATACAAGACCTAGTCTTTTTAGGGGCTCTTTGTTGGGAATTGCAATTCCCCATGCTTCTTGTCCTCTGTGCTGTAATGCCCTAAGTGCGTCAATTGCCATAGGAACAACATTAGTTCCACTAAGACTAAAAATTCCAACTACACCACAATTTTCTTTAACCATGCACTACCAACTCCCTTAACGAATTAAACCAAGTTTTTTGTGCCTTATCAACTCTTAGATCTATGACATGTTTGTTTTCTTTATTAAATCGAATATTCTCACCGCCAAATTCTCCGATCATTTTGTATGAAGCTTTGCTCTTTTTGAGAAGTTCTTCAAGTTTTTTGATATTTTTCTTTTCTAAAACCAAAAGATATCTGGAATGGCTTTCAGAAAACAAGATTCTATCAACGTCCAATTTTGGACCAGGTACTATCTCTAATGAGACATTACATCCGATTTGGTGTGTCATGCAAAGTTCTGAAACAGCTACTGCCAAACCACCTTTAGAGCAGTCATGTACTGTTTTTAAAAGATCTTTTCTGATCAAATCTAAAACTATATTCATATTAGTTTTAGATTCCTGGAAATTAACAACAGGACATTTTCCTCCAACAAATTTGTGAATGTATTCAAAGTACTCAGAACCGCCCATTTCATTTTTAGTATTACCAACAATTACAAGACAATCTCCAGTAGTAATTTTCTGAGAGTATAGAGGAGTTTTATCAATCAAACCCAAGATTCCAATTATAGGTGTAGGCTTAATCGGGCCAGATGGTGTTTCATTGTACAAACTGACCTTTCCACCAATACATGGAATTTCAAAGTATTTTGCAAAGTCAGTGATGCCTTTTAGCGATTCCAAAAATGTCCAAAAGATTTCAGGGTTTTCTGGATTTCCAAATTGTAAATGATCAAGCATTCCAATTGGTTTTGCCCCAGTACAAACAACATTTCGGCATGCCTCCTCAAAGCATCCTATTGCTCCTTCTCTGGGATTGATATAGCAGTGTTTTGGATTGCCATCTATTTTTGCTGCCAAAAATTTACCGTTATCAAGTCGAAGAACAGATGAATCCATACCAGGTTTGACTACGGTTCGAATACCAACCTCATGATCATATTGTCCATATACCCAAATTTTGCTTGCAATGTTTGGCGATGAGATAAACTTCATCATCATTTTGGAACAGTCTAAAATTGGTTTGAGTTTCTTTTCGTTTTCTATGTTTTTTAGATATGCTGGTTTCTTGGAAGGTCTATCTAAAAGTGTAGCATTTGCAACAACGTCAGTTGGAAGATTAGCGTATGTCTTTTTACCTTTTTTCACATGCATCATATTATTTGAAGTCACATGACCAATAACAGAACATGTGATACGAAATTTTTTGCAAATTTCCTGTAGTTTTTTTAGTTTGTCATTGTCAGTTACTATTAACATTCTTTCTTGGG
>JANPCQ010000138.1:0-2376 GCA_031431055.1 Nitrosarchaeum sp. | reverse complement strand
GACAAGAATATAGATCTTTATTCAAACAAAATGTGGCAAAGAGATTACTCGTAGATAAATCTGTAAGGATTATTGTTTTTTCATGTGTGATTATTGCAATTATCCCATTAGGTAGTATCTTAGTTGAAGTATTCAAAAATGGATTGACTGCAATTAGCATTGAATTTTTAACAGAGACACCTGGTTCTGCTGGTTCTGGCGAGGGAGGAATTGGTCCTGCAATTCAAGGAACTCTGATAATTATAGGACTGTCCAGTATGATTGGTGTTCCAATAGGTGTGATGTCTGGTGTTTTTCTATCTGAATATGGAGATAATGCACTTGCAAGATTTGTTCGATTCTTCAATGATGTCTTTATGGAATTTCCATCGATTATTCTTGGAATATTTGCATTTTTGATAATTGTGTTGGTTCTTGGTCATTTTTCAGTTTGGGCTGGTGCATTTGCATTATCTTTGATTATGTTCCCTATTGTTACAAGAACTACTGAAGAATCATTGAAGATGGTGCCTATGACTTATAGAGAAGCTGGAACTGCATTAGGATTAAAAAAATGGGTTATCACATTTAGAATTGTAATTTCTGCTGCAAAGAGCGGTATGGTTACTGGAATACTACTTTCTGTATCCCGAATCGGTGGTGAAACTGCTCCATTAATCATGACCATTCTTGGAAGTAGTCAATTCTTTAGCAGTATGGATACCCCAATGGATGCATTACCTTTGAGAATATGGAGGCTTTCTTTATTGCCATATGACAGTGCTCAACTTCAGGGATGGGGGGCAGCATTAGTTTTGATTATGATTATAATGGGAATCAATTTGGGAATCAAATACTGTTTTATGAATAAAAAAAATGGATTCTTCGGACAATTAATTAAACAAAGGAGAAACGCTATAAAATGACAGCATTGACTACAAAGCCAACTAGCATAGAAGTATCACCATTTACATCTCCTGAATCTTCATCAACTATTGATACTAGTAAATACAAAATGATTGCAGAAAATGTTACTGTAAGTTATAGTGGAATAGACGCTGTCAAAAATGTCACAATGAAATTCAAAGAAAAATCCGTTACTGCATTAATTGGCCCATCTGGTTGTGGGAAAACCACTTTTCTCCGGTGTCTTAACAGAATGCATGATATGACAAAAAATGCTAAAGTTACAGGTAAAGTTATGATTGATGATATAGATCTTTATTCAAAAGAAATTGATCCTATTTACCACAGAAGAAGAGTTGGAATGGTTTTCCAAAAACCAAATCCATTTCCTACAATGTCTATTTATAATAATGTGACAGCTGGTCTTAGGCTAAATGGTGTTCGCGATAAAAAAATTCTTGATGAAATTGTTGAAGATTCTTTGAAGATGGCATATCTTTGGGATGAAGTAAAAAATGATCTAAAAAAATCTGCCATTGAATTATCTGGTGGTCAACAGCAACGTCTCTGCATTGCTAGAGCACTTGCTATCCAACCTGAAGTATTGCTGATGGATGAGCCTGCATCATCTCTTGATCCAATTGCAACTCAAAAAATTGAAGAAACAATAATTGATCTAAAAAACGATTATACCATTATCATTGTAACTCATAACATGCAACAAGCAATTCGTGTTTCAGATTACACTGGATTTCTGTATCTTGGTGATCTGATTGAATTTAGAGAAACAAAGAAACTATTTACAGATCCAAAAGACGAACTTACAGCAAAATATGTGCAAGGTCACTTTGGATAAATGACTCGTTTAATCGACCCTTCACTGCACAAGTTATCTTTTATCATGTCTGAAATGGGCGATATGGTAATTGAATCAATATCTTTGGCAATAGATTCGTATTTGACAGGAACAAATACCAAAGATAAAGTTCTAAAATTATCTGATGCTATTCGTGCAAAATACTTTGAAGTAGAAGATCTTACATTTGATATGTTGTTAAAGTATCAACCTGTAGCTGATGACTTTAGATTAATTCGTTCATCAACAGAAATTTCATACGCATTTTCTAGATTTGGTAGATATGCTTATGATATTACTCTTGTACGAGATTTATTTGGTGACGTATCTGAATGTACCAACGCATCACTTGCTGAATCCACGAAAAAAGTGAAACATATGATCAAAGCAGCAGTTTTGTCTTTTGCAGATTTAGATATTAGAAAGGCTGTTGAAATTCGTGAGGATGAAAAATTTATTGATAAAATCTATCGTGAGAGATTACCAAAATTGATCGAATCTACAAATACCAGATGTGCCCTTGCTGAAGCATTATTGTTACGGTATTTGGAAAGAATTGGTGATCATGCTGTATTCATGAGTGATGCCATTAACTATATTGTAACTGGCAAACATCGTCCAAGTGAAGAACGTAT
>JANPCQ010000137.1:0-2325 GCA_031431055.1 Nitrosarchaeum sp. | reverse complement strand
ATTTCCACTCTTTGAATTATAGATAATTCCAAGAATATCTCTTGCATTAACAAATGTAATGTCTCTTACTTTTTTCAAAGTGACCTTGTCAGCTGCTTCTACATAGATTGAACCCAAATTGTCTTCTCGTTCTGCAAATACTTCAGAATCTTCCAAGTAACTCCTTGGAGCATAAGAACGACATGTGCTACCAATTATGAATCTTCTAAAACTTTCCAATGATGCCGGAGTATCAATTGCAACCATTTTGAATGAATCAACAACTCGCCATTTATCAAGCTTCTTGAAAGACTCAATAGGTATCTGCCTGAATTATGCCTTGCGGGCAGTGATGACCCTATCCCTTTGATTGATGATGAGGATCTTGAGTTCTGAGCCTGCTCTTAGAATTTTTATGACAGCCATGATAATTTCATATTATGAAATCCTTAACTGAATATCTTACCTATAATGTAAAAACACGGCGGGCTTTTGTCAATATTACTCCTGACATAAGAAAATTAGTTCTCAAAAGTAAAGTGCAAGAAGGACTATGTCTTGTAAATGCAATGCATATCACAGCAAGTGTTTTCATTAATGATAATGAAAGTGGATTACATCAAGATTATGAAAAATGGCTAGAAGCACTTGCGCCACATGAACCAATTGATCAATATGAACACAACAAAACAGGTGAAGATAATGCTGATGCTCATTTAAAACGGCAAATAATGGGAAGAGAAGTTGTTGTTGCTATTACTAGTGGTAAATTAGATTTTGGTCCATGGGAGCAAATTTTCTATGGAGAATTTGATGGACAAAGACCAAAAAGAGTTTTAGTTAAAATTATTGGCGAATAATTTATCCAAAATCTACATCGCGTTTCTGACTTTGTGATTCATTCTTTCTTGCAGAAGCTCTGAATTCATCATCATGATTTTGAGGTCCATGACCACATTTTACACATGCTACTCTGAATCCATCATCATTTTTTTGCCAACTTTCACAGCCACAAAAACATGCCATGTCTAGTATAATTTTCTAATATGATATATCCTTTGGGATAATTGAATCACGGAAATTTATCTTAAGTTGATTTACAACATTCACCCATTGGAATTTCATGATCATGAGGACATTTTCTTGGATGCTTTAACATGGTACAAAGAGCATCTGTAAACTGTTTATTCATATGATGTTCAATTCCACATACCATCTCCTCATCAATTGCAACTTTTAATGCACTATCCATCAAAACTTCTAACAATCTGCTATTTCTCATCATGCTAGAGCCAACTCTTTCTCCATCTTGAGTGAGAGTTACACCTGCTTTGTTATAGTTTACAAGATTTTTCTCATTTAATTTTTTGAGCATTTGTACAACACTTGGTTGCCTAACATTGAGCATTTTTGCAATTGTGCTGATTTTGACAGATTCTCCTCTCTCTTTAATATGCCAAATTGCCTTTAGATACATTTCAACATGCTCAGCTTCAGCAGTTCCTACAAATAGAGTCTCATCATTTATTGCATCCATATCATACAGCCTTTGAGTCTTTTAATAAATATTCAAAGTACTGTCGTGCAAATCCAGCTAATCCTGTATGATCTGCCCAAATTGCAACTAGATCAGATGTATTCATCTCTCCCATTTCTGGACCCAGTAAAATCACAACATATCGTTTATCTGAAATTATTCCTCCTCCAAAGAGTCCTTTTTTGATTTTTACAGTTGCAACTCTGCTTATTGCCTTGAGGGACTCTTTGTCAATTTTATCTGAAGTTAGTATTGTAATGTCTACCCCCTTATCATGTAGTGATCTTAATTTTGGTAATGCTTGTCTGACTAATTCTTGTCCTGCTTCAGGTAATGCAATCATTACTTCATTTCTGCAAGATTCAACCATCTCCAAAATTTTTGAGGCGATGTTTATTGCACCTGATAATACCCATATGTCTGGTTTTTCTCTAGTTCCACTTTTTTCATACATTGGTACTAGTTCATTTAGAATTATACTCTGATTTTGCGAAAAATCATTTTGCATTTTCTGTTTTGTAGTCTCCAATCCTGTAGATGGAGATTTTGCAAAGTATTTTGTTGGTCTGGAATCATCAGAGCCAATCCATCCTTTTTCTTCCAATGTTCCTAATACCTCATAAATTTTTGAATAAGGAACACCTGATTTTTGACTAAGATCAGAGGCTGTCAATTCCCCTGTTTTGAGTAACGAGGAAAATGTCCTAATTTCATAGCTAGTAAGACCAATTTTTTCTAGAGATTTTCTTGTCTTATCTGATATGTTCATGCGATCTAGTCGATCAGTTTTGATATTTAAACCCGATATG
>JANPCQ010000136.1:0-2406 GCA_031431055.1 Nitrosarchaeum sp. | reverse complement strand
CATTGTTGTTACTGACTTGGATGGGGATAAAGATTCATTGATAAAAGTTGGAAAGACAAATTCAATTTTTGTTGTTCATGCACATGGGGATAATATTGTAAAATTATATCTTGTAGAGAATTTTAAAAACTGTATTGGAACTACACAGTCAAAACCATTTAAAAATATACATAATTTTGGAGGTTTTACTGATGGAGATAGGGCAGTTTTTCTTGCAAGTCATTTTGATGCAAAAAAAATTATTTTGTTTGGAATGGATTTTGGAAAAAAAGTAGGAAAGTATTCTCAAACAAAAGCAGCAGAGAGAAAAACCAAATTAAAGAAATTAAGAAAAGGTAAATCACTTTTAGAATGGTTATCAGGAAAAACAAGATCGCAGTTATTTACAACATCAAGCCAAATTAGAGGATTTGAAAATATATCCTATAGTGAGCTCGATATTATTATCTAGAATGCATTTAATACCCATATCCATATGAAAGAAATTATGAAATTCTCAGAGGAACAAATACGAGACATTGTTGCTATGAGAGATAGTTTGGTCAAGCAAATTGACAAACATCAAAATGCTATAGAATTATTAGAAAAAAATCTGACAATTTTAGATTTGGTATTAAAAGAATCTAGTTTTACAAAAGCTTCTGCTCTTAGTATAGTAAAAACTTCAGAACTATCTACAAAAATTTCAGCTGCATCCACTGAGAAATCAGAAGAGAGCTCAATTCCCATAACAAATGGAAGTGATGGTAAAATTATTGCAAATGCGTACATCACACCTGATCAGGTTTCAATAGTTTTAGAAGAGAGTATGGAAATAAACGCAGATACGCCGCCATTCAAATCATTTTTTATTGATAGAATTATTGGAGAAATGAAGCGAAAAGACTCTGCAGAAGCAGAAAACGGTAAAATCCAAAAAGATTCAGTAATTGACTACATAATTAACAAAAACGGTTCAGACATTAGAGAAATAATTATCAAAAACTACAGGCAAAAAGAGAGAGTAAATGAAATAATCAACACTGCAGGATGGTCACTTACACGTATGCTTGAAAACATCAAAAAGTGATTTTATGGATAAGATAGTAGTTTTAGATTTTGGGTCGCAGTATAGTCATTTGATTTGTAGAAGAATTAGAGAATTTTCTGTATATGCAGAGCTTGTTCCTTTTGATATTAGTTTTGAGGAATTACAAAAACATAACCCTAAAGGAATAATTTTTTCGGGAGGTCCATCAAGTGTGTATAATTCAGATGCGCCTGTTCCAGAAAATAAGATTTTTGATATGAATTTACCACTACTTGGAATTTGTTACGGACATCAATTAATTGTAAATAAATTTGGTGGTAAAGTAAAAAGAGCCAACAAAGAATATGGTTCATCATTACTAACAATTGATAGTAATGAGGATCTCCTAAGTGGAATTGGTGAATCAATTAGGGCATGGATGAGTCATGGTGATGAAGCAGAACAAATTCCACCAGGATTCAGAGTTATAGGACATACTGAAAGTGCAAAGGCTGCAGCAATTGCATCAAAAGAAAAGTCAATTTACGGAATTCAGTTTCATCCAGAGGTTGTTCATACAGAACAAGGAACAGAAATTCTCAAGAATTTTGTCTTGAAAGTTTGTGGTGCTAAACAAGATTGGACTATGGAAGGATTTATCGATGCTGCCATAGAAAAAATTTCAAAAATCGAAGGAAATGTCTTGTGCGGTGTAAGTGGAGGAATAGATTCCACTGTAACAGCTTTACTGATTCACAAAGCAATTGGCAATAGACAAAAGTGTGTTTTTGTAAATAATGGACTCTTGAGATTAAATGAAGAAAAAGAAATTGAAGAGATGTTTAAAAATAATTTTAATGTAAATTTTACAGCAGTTGATGCTGCTCAAGTTTTTTTGTCCAAATTAAAAGGCGTGGAAGACCCTGAGAAAAAGAGAATGATTGTAGGCGAGGAATTTATTCATGTTTTTACTGAATTTGCAAAAAAAAATGGGCCTTTCAAATGGCTTGCACAAGGTACATTGTATCCAGATGTAATAGAGAGTGGAGTTTCAAAAGGTCCAGCTGCAGTAATAAAATCACATCATAACGTAGGTGGACTACCAGATTGGCTTGATTTAAAAATATTAGAACCATTACGTGATCTATACAAAGACGAAGTAAGAAAAATAGCTAAAATTTTAGGAGTTCCCGAAAAACTTTTCATGCGACACCCATTTCCAGGACCTGGACTAGCTGTAAGAATTATTGGCGAAGTCACTCCGGCAAAACTTCAGATAGCAAAAGTAGCAAGCAAGATTGTAGAAGATGAGCTGATTGCAGCTGATCTTTATGGTAAAGTGTGGCAGGCATATGCAGCAGTAGGTGATGATAAAGCAGTAGGAGTGGTAGGAGATG
>JANPCQ010000135.1:0-1987 GCA_031431055.1 Nitrosarchaeum sp. | reverse complement strand
TTTTACAATGTCCTCATCAGTTTCCTCTTTTGCTATAGAATTGAAAATTTCTTCTAATGATAAACCACTAGTGGCAAGTGTTGACATGTATCCAATAAAATGTGGAATTTCTTCTAACAGTTTTGTTGATCTGTTTTTTACTCTTACTGGAGGAATTATCTGAAGAATTCCAAACGTCATTGCCATTAGAGCCATTCCTGCAACAGGTGGGAGTAAATAACTTATGATTACAGGCTGAATATTGATAAACTGAGTTGTAATTAGGCCAATAATTACTCCGCAAATTCCTGCAATCAAGCTAAAGAAAACCATGCTTGAAACATATACTTCAAAAGGAATTGGCATCATTGCTTGTTTTATTGTTTTTTCCAACTTTCCTAATTTTGGATATAGAAATTTTACATGATCATTTAGTAATTTGTAACTGTAAACATGAATGACACCTACTGATTCCTCGTGTTGTTTTTGTTTTGCTGTTATCGTCTTCATATTACATCTCTAACCTCTTTCTTTCATAGTATCTTTCAGGATCCGAATAATACTCCATGATATTATTGGAAACTTCTTTATGATCACGTATGTCATTTTTTGCCATCCATTCCAAAGCAAGTCGTCTTTTTGTTAATTCGTAATTGATTTTTTCATCTGTTTCCCCATCTCTTTCTTTAATTTTGTCAAACACAACACTGTCTCCCATGAATTCATGTCTGTCTTCTCTTGGATTCCATTTGAATATCTCATGCGTTTTAATCTCACCTGTTTTATCATTAATGCCCTCTATTTCTGAAACCTGAATTATTCTTCTAGCTGATTTGTCCCCTATTCTGATTTTTAGCTGCAATGTAATTAAATCAAGACTATTTGAAATCAAAGATTTTGGAACATCCATAGGCGATGATGTTAATCTAGTTAATGTTGCCTCTACTGAATCTGCATGTATTGATGAGAATCCTCCATGACCTGTTGCCATTGCTTGAAATAATGTATACGCCTCTCTCCCTCTTGTCTCTCCTACAATTATGATATCTGGTCTTTGTCTGAGGGCAGCTCTTAGCAAGTCAAATTGGTTAATCTCTCCAATTTGTGTATCTGTGAAACTCTGTCTTGAAACAGCTGGAATCCAATTTTCATGAGGCAAATTCAATTCCTGAGTATCCTCTATGCTGACCACTTTTTGCCCTGGTCTGATAAATGTCGCCAATGCGTTTAGTGCAGTAGTCTTTCCACTGGCAGTACCGCCTGCAATGAGCATTGTTGCACGTTTTTCAACAAGATACCACATGTATGCAGCGATATCCACTGACATTGTTCCGAATTTGATCAAATCTATCACGGTAATTGGGTCTGCCCTGAAACGTCTTATTGTAAATGTGCTTCCTCTTTTTGTAATTTCATGACCTAATGTGAGATTAATTCTGCTTCCTCCAGGCAATGACGCATCAATAATTGGGTCTGCTATTGAAACATGTTTTCCGCATATGTATGCCATTTTTCTTGCAAAATTATTTAATTCCGATTCTTTTTCATAAATTATGTTTGTAGGAATTGATTCATGTTCTCTATGCCAAACATAGATTGGAATGTTTGTTCCATCACAACTAATTTCCTCAATCATATGATCTCTCATAAGTGGTTCAATTTTTCCAAGATAGACAAAATCCCGAACTGCAAAATAATTAATTTTTTCAATATTTTTTGGAGGAATTTTTAATCTATATTTTTTTATCATTGTGGCGATTTTATTTTTTAATCTTCGTTCTGCATCTTTTTTAGTTTTAATCTCCCCTAATGACACTGAAAGCTCTGTAATTAACAGCTTTTTGATGATTTCAAAAGCTTTTTGGTCTCTCTCTGATAGCTCTGGTTCTATTACCTGATATCTTAATCCTCCTTTTGCTGTGGGATCTTTTATTATTCCTGCATGAATTTCATTGTTATCCCAATCTAATTTTGATAATGTCATAAATTGTGGAATTTTATTTTCTTC
>JANPCQ010000134.1:0-5860 GCA_031431055.1 Nitrosarchaeum sp. | reverse complement strand
GGAATTTTCTTAAAAGTTTCACATGCAATTTTGAGATCTTTAAATCTAAATCTCGATAACATATGAAGCGGCACATTTTTAAAAGTGACTCTTGCATTAATTACATCGAAGTTAATTTCGCTCACATCATCACCATTTATTCTCTAAGTTTATTCCTTCCACCTTTTGCAGTACGGAAAACATTCATACCAATATAATAATTTTCATAAATAGATTCTAAATATGCAAGTTCTTGTTGTGTTGTGATTATATCTTTTTTAGATGCATGAGGATTATTTTTTAGTTTCTTAAGTTTTTGCTTAGTTTCTTCTAAAAATTTTTCTACACCAGATTCATAATTAGACATACCACCAAATTCTGGACTTAGTACATGCTGTGGAATATATTTTGGGGTATTATCTGTTGGAATCTCCACTTTTCTTGTGAGTTCATCTTGTTCTTCTGATGAAAGAATAGGTCTTGGAAATCTAGCTTTTTTGGCTAAGAAAAATTCTGGTTCACCCATTTCTCTTCTAAATATTTCCTCGCCTCTACGTTGATTAGTAAATGCTGGTGCTTTGGTTGCTGTGGCTTTGACTTCTGCAGCTATTGCTTTGTATTCTTCCTCTGCGGCGGCTTCTGCAACTGCTTTGGCAGCTGCAGCTTTTGCCAAGGCTACTTCGACTTCAGCTTCTGCACTAGCTACTGCTGCAGCAGCTTTTGCTGTTGCTTCTGCTTTTTCTGCTGCAGTTTTTGCTACATCTTTTGGTGTAGCTTCTGATGCTGAAACTTCAGATTTTGTTTCTACCTTAGATTCTTCGTTCTCTTCAGACATCAAAATTTACTAAAATTGCCTGAATTTTAATATTCTTGTAAGAGAAATTTCTAAGATTAACTTTCAAGAGACAAACTTGTTATAATTGAGAACAATTGTAGATAGAAATTGTCTACTTGTTAATTCTTAGCATTAGATCAAAATACGATAGATTCAGATCGATCAGATGAAATTATAATAATAATTTAAGAAGATAAAGGCGCCCTCGGCGGGATTTGAACACGCGTCTCAACCGTGACAGGGTCGAATTCTAGACCGGACTATACTACAAGGGCACAAATTGTTTCAAACAAATTGCCAGATTAAAAGTTTCTGTAAGAGTAAAAAATTTTGTAAAAGACTAAATTATACACGTCAAGCATTTTTGTCAGGGGGTCTATGGCGCAGCCAGGTAGCGCACCGGACTTTTAATCCGGTTGTCGTGGGTCCGAATCCCACTAGACCCGCTCCTATTTTATCAATTCAGTAATTTTGTTTGATAGATTATCTAATGCCTTTGAAATATCATTATCTCGTTTTGTTGCATTGATTCTATAGTTGTTGATTTTTTCCATACGATCTTCAATCATTCTCTTCTGTTCGTCATATCCGGAAGAGCCAAAGGACTTTCTGTCCTTTAGAGATGATGTAATTGTCGTAGATTGAATAATTTCCATTATCAATTTTGGATTAGTTTTTGTTTCCTGAGCAATTTTTGAAATTTCTTTCATACTAAGTTTATTCATAGATTTGTTGGACTGGTGTGCTATCTGTACTAAACCTCCTACAATTTTGTGAGTTGTTCGAAATGGAATTCCATTTTGAACTAATTTCTCTGCAATGTCAAGTGCAATAATATAACTAGATTCGGCAGCCTTTTTCATTTCCTTTTCATTAACATGTAATGTAAGAAGAATAGATTTTAAAATCAATAATGCACTAATCGAAATTTTGGATGTAGACCAAATAGATGATTTGATTTGTTGCAGATCACGTCCATATCCTGAAGCCAGTCCTTTGATGGTAGTTAGAATTGCAGTAAGATTTCCAATTACCTCTGCAGTTTTTCCTCTTGTTAATTCTAAGATATCAGGGTTTTTCTTTTGTGGCATTACACTTGACGGAGATGTAAATTCGTCAGCTAATTCTATAAAGGAAAATTCAGAGGTAGACCAAATTACAAAATCCTCAGAAATTCTACTGAGGTTAGTCATCAGTATTGCTATCATTGCAACATATTCAGCAACAAAATCACGTGTACTTGTGGCATCAAGGGAATTCTCAATTATCCCATCAAAACCTAACATCTTTGCAGTGCTATGTCGATCAATTGCAATGCTAGTTCCGCCAACAGGTCCTGCTCCCAGAGGACTTTGATTAACATGACTAAATGCAGTATAAAGACGATCAAAGTCTCTAAACAATACATCTGCCTGAGCCAATAGATAATGTGAAAACAAGCCTGCCTGAGCTTGTTGTAGATGTGTATAAAGAGGCATTATTGTTTTTTGATGATTTTTTGCCAAAGACACAAGTGCTTCAATTGTATCAAGTAAGCAATTACAAATAATATTAATATCATCACGAATTTTCATTCGAATATCTAAAGTAACTTGATCATTTCGTGATCTTGCAGTGTGCATTTTTCCACCACTTGCCATACCTGCTTTTTTGATTACAAGAGTTTCAATTAATTCATGAATATCTTCTGCTCCAGATGAAGTACTGAATTTTTCCTTTTTCAAAGATTCTAGTGCAGAGAGAATTTTTTTTGCATCATTTTTTGTAATGATTGTGTTTTCATATAACATAATAGCGTGAGCTTGACTTCCCAAAATATCATAAAGTGCTATTTGAGAATCGTCATTTATTGATGAAACATAATCTAAAGTAATATCACTCAAATCAGTACCAAGACGTGAACGATACATTACCTAAGGTTTTAGAATGGTTATATATAGCATCAACGCTTTTTTTGACATGAGTCTAGATATCAAACACATTCGAGTAAAAATTTTTGATGAATTATCAAAGATTGTAGATCCTGAAATCAATGTATCAATTACAGAGTTAGAATTGATTGACGAAGTTGATATCAATAATAATAATGTAAAAGTAGATTTGCATCTAACTAGTCCATTTTGTCCTGCAGTTTTCGGATTTAAAATCTGTCAAGATATTCATGATAATGTTTTGAAAGTAGATGGAATTGATGATGTTAAAGTAAATGTCTCAAATCACTTTATGGCAGAACAAATTAACAATCAGGTAAATAACAGTCCTAATCCAAAAAAGAAGAATTAGCTTCTAAATCCTAACATATAGCCTCGTAGTAATTGAATTCCCATAGCTGGATCTACTCCTTTTGGGCATACTTGACTACATGAACCTGCAAAATGACATCTCCAAATACCGTGAGAATCATCAATAATTTTTAGTCTATTATCTTTTCCTTTGTCTCTACTATCAGCAACATATCGATATGCTTGAGCTAATGCTTGAGGTCCTACAAATGAAGAATCAGTTGCCATCGTAGGACATACCGAATTACACAATCCACATTTGATACAATTAGAGAATTGGATATATTTTTCTAATTCTTCGGGGGATTGTAGGAATTCTTTTGTGTTAGTTGTAATCTCAGTATCGTCACGAATAAGATATGGTTTTATTTTATGATGTGTATCAAATAATCTCTCAAACTTTACTGCCAGATCACGAATAATTGGAAAGTTGTTCATTGGTTCTACGGTTATAACATTTGAATTCAATTCGCTGATTTTTGTAAAACATGCTAGTCTTGGTTTGCCATTGATAATCATCCCACATGAACCACATGTAGCTTGTCTACAAGAATAACGAACGGCAACAGAATGATCAAAATGTTTCTTTACTTCAAGAATTGCTTCTAATACAGTAGTCCA
This sequence comes from Nitrosarchaeum sp., assembly GCA_031431055.1. Classification (GTDB taxonomy): domain Archaea; phylum Thermoproteota; class Nitrososphaeria; order Nitrososphaerales; family Nitrosopumilaceae; genus Nitrosarchaeum. The sequence continues at coordinate 2,143 of JANPCQ010000134.1, read as the reverse complement.
TTTTTCATATGGAACTTGAAATTCCATGAATGACTTGGCACTATCATGTTGGGGATTATATCTTGCAATACGTAGAGTAATTGATTGTGAGGAAGAAAATGGTGTTGAACCGCTTTCTTCTGCTAGACTAGATGTTTGTGCCATCTATGTCATCCCCGTATTTACCATTATTATTGTTCGTGTACCATATGCAATTAATGCAATCATTGCTGCAATACAACCATATGATACTGCTTTTTCATAGGTTCTACCTTGTTTTAATTCAATCAAAATGACTCTTAATCCATTAAAACCGTGAATAGATAATAAAATCAGGATTATTTCAAGCATACCAGCATATGGTAAGAATTTGTAGTTTGCAATTACGCTATCATATTCCAGAGATTCTGCAAATCCTTGCGTAAGACGCATCAAAATATGAACTGCTACAAGTGCTACAGCAGCTAAGGCAGTTCCATAGTGTATTTTCATGATAATGCTTTCTCTCATTTTATTCACCAAACATTACCGCTAGTCCGTACATCATTGCAATTGCAGCAAGTATTATAGCAGAATAGATACCCATTTTGTGCCTAATATTTTGGGATGCTGGGATATATGGATAATCGGGCCTTGCAGGTTTTCCTACGCCAACTCCACCATGTCCAAGCATAACTCTAATTCCATTGACAGTGTGAAAAACACACATTGCAATTACTATTGCCAAAATAGCATGACCTGCATTAGTTTGTGTTATTGCAAGAAATTCATTCCATCCAACTTGACCTTTTAAAATGGTACTAGTTTCGTAAATATGACCTATGAAATATGCCAATAATCCTAATCCACTTAATCGCATTAACAAATATGCAACTCTTTCAATACCGTATCTTCGAGGATTAATCATTCCTCCAATACCTTCTTTGTTTTCATCTTGGTTTGTCATCTAGTATTTTCTCTCCACTGGTTGGTATTTGGTAATTGTTACAGGATGTGTTTTCATTATAGGTTCTTTTGGATCATAATATGCCAAAGTATGATGTAAGAAGTGTGCATCGTCACGTTTTGGATAATCGGTTCTTGCATGTGCACCTCTTGATTCTTTTCTGTTAATAGCTCCAATCAAAACTATTTCTGCAACTCTAAACATTGAATCAAGTTCCATTACATTTGAAAAGTTGGTATTGTATTCTTTTGCTTGGTCATCAACATGTTTCCAGGTTTGCACTTTTAATTGACGAATTTTCTTTAGTCCTTCAACCATATTTTTTTCATTTCTGAAAACATATGCTTTATCATTCATGGTATCAGTTAGTTCTTGTCTTATCTCGTATGGATTAGCATCGCCATTACCTCGGAAAATTCCATCGTAAATTCTCTTTTCCTCTGCTACAACTAAATGATGAGGCCAAGGAGTTGGTGGAATACCTTTTTCAATATAGTCAACTGCCAAATTACCAGTAATTTTTCCCCAAACTAGACACTCAGAAGTAGAATTGGCACCAAGTCGATTTGAGCCATGAACACTATTACATGCTGCTTCACCTGCAGCCCAGACACCCTGTAGTTCTGTGGCTCCATCAACATCAGTATGAATTCCACCCATCATATAATGTGCTACGGGTCTCACATCCAAAAGTTCTTGGGCAGGGTCTAATCCAGAAAATTTGATAGAGATTTCTCGAATACCTCCTAATTTTTCTTTAATTTTTTCATCACCGAGATGTCTCAAATCAAGTTTCATACAATCAACACCTGTTTCATGTTTAAATCCACGACCTTCACTCATTTCTGTCATCATAGATCTTGAAACAATATCACGTGGAGCTAGCTCCATTTTTTCAGCAGCATAGTTTTTCATAAATCTCTCACCTTTATTATTTAGAAGATAGCCTCCTTCTCCCCTAGCACCTTCAGTGATCAATATTCCAGAAGGTAAAATTCCAGTTGGATGAAATTGTACAAATTCCATATCTTTTAGTGCCATACCAGCACGTAATGCCATATCCAAACCATCAGGAGTTGAAGATAATGCATATGTTGAAAAACTATACAGTCTTCCAGCTCCACCAGTTGCAATAATCAAAGCTTTTCCTTTAATGGAATAAAAATTTCCAGATGAAAGTTCAATTGCTGTAATTCCCATAAATCGTCTTCCATCATG
>JANPCQ010000133.1:0-2087 GCA_031431055.1 Nitrosarchaeum sp. | reverse complement strand
GAGAATCTATCATAAACCCTCAAAGAAATATCTCAAAGAAGATTCAGGTGTGTATCCATTTACGCGCGGAATTCATCCTGAAATGTTTCGTGAAAGATTTTGGACCATGAGACAGTATTCTGGGTTTGGTGATGCAAAATTAACCAATGAACGATTCAAGTTCATGCTTGAAAAAGGCCAAACAGGTCTAAGCATGGCATTTGATCTTCCAACTCAAATAGGATATGATCCTGATTCGCCACAAGCAGAAGGTGAAGTAGGAAAAGTTGGTGTTTCAATTGCATCACTTAAAGACATGATGATTGCCTTTGATGGAATTCCTTTGGGAAAAGTTAGCTCTTCAATGACAATTAATTCCACTGCATCCACATTACTTGCATACTATATTGTAGTAGGCGAATCACAAGGATTCAAAAGCACTGAACTAAGAGGTACTACACAAAATGATATCCTCAAAGAATACATTGCAAGAAACACCTACATTTATCCTCCAAAACCATCAATGAGATTAATTGGAGACATGATTGGGTATTGTGCTGATAAAGTTCCGCAATGGTATCCTGTTTCAATTTCTGGTTATCACATGAGAGAAGCTGGATGTACTGCAACACAAGAAATTGCATTTACCATTGCAAATGCTATTGCATATATTCAAACATGCATTGATAGGGGATTAAAAATAGATGATTTTGCACCAAGGCTTTCGTTTTTCTTTTGCTGTACAATTGAATTCTTTGAAGTAGTTGCAAAGTTTAGAGTCGCAAGAAAAATTTATGCTAAAATTCTCAAAGAAAGATTCCATGCAAAAGATCCTCGCTCATTGCAATTAAAATTTCATACCCAAACAAGTGGGGAATCTCTAACTGCACAACAACCAGACAATAACATTGTACGTGTTGCAATACAAACAATGGCTGCAGTAATGGGTGGAACTCAGTCACTTCACACAAATTCTAGAGATGAGGCATTGGCTTTACCTACTCAGGAATCTGCAAAAATTGCTCTTAGAACACAGCAAATTGTAGCGCATGAAAGTGGTGTTACTAAAACTGCAGACCCTATGGCTGGTTCTTACTATCTTGAGGAATTATGTGATCAAATTGAAGAGGAGGTTTGGAAATATCTAAAGCAAATTGAAAAAATGGGTGGCTCTATTAAGGCAATTGAAAAAGGATTCTTCCAATCTGAAATTAGACAAAACGCATATCGTCTAAAAAAAGAGGCAGATGCTGGTGATAGAATCCTAGTTGGTGTAAACAAGTATTCTGAAGTAGAAGGAAAATCCCCTGAACTATTAAGAATCGATGGTAGAATTGAAATCCAACAAAATAAAGCCCTCAAAGAATTAAGAGCATCAAGGGATAATAAAAAACTCGAAAAAGCATTATCTGCAATGAAGAGTGCTGCTGATACTGATGAGAATTTAATGCCGTACATCATTGCATCTGCAAAAGCGTATGCAACTACTGGTGAAATCAGCAACACATTCAGAGAAGTATTTGGTGAGTATCGTCCAAAAGAGGTCTTTTAGATGAAAATTGATCATATTGCAATTGCAGTAAATGATGTAGAAGAATCTGCCAAAGTTTACCAAGAAGCACTAGGTGTTCACAGTGTTGAATTTGAAACAGTTGAATCAGAAGGTGTCAAAGTTGCAATCATTCATCTTGAAAATGGAAGAATTGAATTGATGCAACCAACAAATGATGCTAGTCCAATTAAAAAATTCCTTGATAAAAAAGGACCTGGCCTTCATCACATGGCTCTGGAAACTGATAACATTGAAGGTGAGGTTTTAAGAATGGAGGGATGTGGAATTCAATTCCTAGGAAAAATTAGACCTGGTTCTGCTGGTACCAAGGTAACGTTCATTCATCCAAAATCCCTTCATGGAGTTCTTGCCGAGCTTTGCTCTCATCCTAAATAGTTGTGATTTTTTACCCATGTGTTCTAGAAAATATAGCGCTAAGGCATAAATGTAAATCATCTGTTCTTATATTGTGAAAATTAGAACTCAACTGATAATATTTTTCTCAATTGTTATGATCTCTTCTATTGGGGTTACTGAGTTTTTTGCAATTATTTAT
>JANPCQ010000132.1:0-5415 GCA_031431055.1 Nitrosarchaeum sp. | reverse complement strand
CTAAAATCACTTGACATGTCATTTAGAAGAGATGAAAGAAGTTTGAGACCACGTGTAAACAAATTAGAAAGTAGATTAGATAAAGAGCAAAAAAGTTCAGGAAATTTCTATTACAAAAATTGACTCGAATGTTAAAGAAGTCATTGGAAAATATACTTACTTCACAAGAAAGCCAAGAACTAATCTCATCTTTTGATCAGATTGGAGATATAATTATAGTTAGAATTCCTGATTCGTTACTAACAAAGAAGAAACTCATTGGTGAAACTCTTTTAAACGAAGTAAAAATTGCAAAGAGTGTTTTTTATCAAGCGTCTGCTGTTGAGGGAGATTTTCGTACCAGAAATTTAGAGATCCTGGCAGGAGAAGATAAGACAGAAACAGAATACAAAGAATTTGGCTGTAAATTTACAGTGGATGTTGAAAATGCATTTTTTTCACCTAGATTATCTACTGAAAGAGAAAGAATTGCCAATTTAGTTCAAGATGGTGAAACTATAGTCAATATGTTTGCAGGCGTAGGTATGTTTTCAATTATGATTGCAAAGAAGAAGAAATGTACAGTATACAGCATAGATATCAATCCAATTGCAGAAAAACTTTGTGAAAAAAATATAATCTCAAATAAGCTTGCAGGAAACATCATCTCAATAAATGGAGATGCATCACAAGTAATTCAAGAACAATTAGAAAATAAATCAGATAGGACTTTAATGCTTCTTCCTGAAAGATCAGATGAATTCTTAAAGTCTGCAATTAATGCAACAAAAAGTGGTGGAATAATTCACTATTATTATCATATTCATGCAGATAAAAAATCAAATGCAGGAAAACTTTCGGAAGAACACTATTTACAAGTAACTCCAGTTAAATCAGAAATTTTAGGATCAAAGATTGTCAGAGCTGTAGGTCCTAGATACTATCAAACAGTTGTAGATGTAAAGATTTCAAAATAAATTAATCATCTGATGAAATTGATGCAGATGAAGGTTTTGTCGTTGCCATTACATATCCAATCCAAGCTACTACACCAAGTATTCCACCTGCAATCATCAAAATAGATAATTGTAACACAATAGGACTCCATTCAGATAGCATTAGTAAATATGCATAAAGAAAGAATGCGGTGATGCATAGTATAAAAATTGTAATTCCCATTCCTTTACGTTTATCCATTGAGCTAAAGTTTGGCGGGAGTTATTTATTGGTTTGAACTAGTCTAATTCAATTGCCATAAGATATGCGTCTTCGCCATCACGATAATACGTACTGAGTTTTTGTCGAATAACAAAACCTAGTTTTTCATACAATCGTACAGCATCATTATTACTACATCGTACCTCAAGATAGAACTCGTCACATTTTTTTAGTTTAACACCATTTACAGATTCTTCAACTAGTGCTTTGCCGATACCTTTTTTTCTATATTCATCAAGAACTGCAATAGATACCACATGACCTTTTTTTACAAATCCTAATTTTTTGAAATTAGAAAAACCATATTCAGTTTTGCACATTATGTAACCAACGTGTTTTCCTCCAATTTCTGCAACAATGAAAGCTTCCGGAATTTCTGCAAGTAGACTTTCATAGAAATAATCAGAATAATGTTCAGGAAGCGTTTTTAGATTAATTTCCATGATTGGAATCAGATCGCTTGGTTCTGCACGACGTATGTTACAGTCACCCAATTGTCTGAGAATTACTTGCATACTAGTATATTTTATTGTCAATATTTAATTTTAAACCACAAAACCATTTAATGGAAAGAAATAGCCGTAAACAGAATGAGCGATCCTACTCAGGAAGACGTAATTTCCTTAGTTAATTCATTGTTTGAAGTAAGTCAGTTCAACAGAGAAATGTATTCTTTGGAGTTTAGGATTAATGATTATGATTTTAAATCAAAATTTGAGGATTTAGCAAGAAAATTAGAAAATATGAACTATGTTTGTAAGCTTGAACAAATGGAAGACGGTAAATACATTATCATTCAGAAATTCACTCCAAAAAAACAAAAGAAGTGGTTAAGTGCATCTTGGACTCCACGAATTTTGTTTGCAATTGTCATTACCTTTGTAATGATTGATGGCTATTATCGTACTACAGGAACAAATTCCATTATAGACATTGGTGAACCATTAGAAATGGCAGGAATCTATACACTTTCACTTTTAGGAATTTTAGGAATTCATGAGTTGGGTCATCTAGTTGCAGCTAAGATTCATAATCTAAAGACAACATGGCCATTTTTCATACCAGGATTACCAGTTATTGGAATTCCAACCTTTGGTGCATTTATTCAATCACGTGGATTAACAATTAATCGAGAAATTTTATTTGATGTAGCAATAGCAGGGCCAATTGCAGGACTGATAATTACAATCATAGTTTCAATGTATGGAGCATACACTGCACCGATACTACAAGAAGATGTTGCACAAGGACTTTTTGCAGATTCAAAATTAATGGAATGGAATCAAGGAGAACCATTGCTAATGACTGCAAGTTTAGCGTTGTTTGGAAAAGGTGGAACAGGTCATGAAGTAATAATGACGCCAGTTTTATTTGCGGCTTGGATTGGATTTTTAATTACGTTCTTGAATTTATTACCAGCTTGGCAGCTAGATGGGGGTCACATGGCAAGAACTCTACTTGGTGCTAAACGTCACAAGTATGCAACAATTGGAAGTATGGCAATTCTTGTTGTGTTAAATTATTGGTTAATGGCAATGTTGATTCTTGTTTTAAGTTCAAAAAATCCTAGTGCAACACCACTTGATGATGTTTCTCCATTATCAAAAAATAGAAAACTTGCATACTTGGGCGTTATAGGATTAGCTGTTTTATGTGCACCAATACCATCAAATTTTTTACCTAATTTTTTACCTTAGTAAAACTCTAGCTCCATCCATTACAACTGCAACTTTTTGTCTAGCGCCTTGGGTTTTCAGAATATAATCCAAAGAGGGTTTGATTCCAGACATGGAAATCATGTTTAATTTTTTTATATAATATTCTGGAAGAATTGAAACCAACCCAATTTGAAAATTCTTTTGTATTTCGGATAAAAATAATAGATCCTCCATTCCAGAAATGTATTTAGTTGGATTTCGAAGTTGATCAAGACTCAATCTACCCTCAATGTATTGCTGAAGTGCATCAGAACCTAAACCAGATTTACATTCTGCTACCAAGATAGATAGACCTCCATTTTGTATTGCACTAGCACAATTCCAAAGAGATGAAAGAGATTTTCCAAGATTATCATTACTTGAGTCTTTTCCAGTGCTGATTATCATTGATTTGTGATGACCTATATCTTTGATTGCAAAAGATTCTAGAGTTTTTGTAGATGAAACGGTTTCGGAAGGATGATCTATTGTAAAATCAACAATACCTTGTGAATTTGCTATAATTTCAATTGCCTTAATTTCAAAATTATTAACAAATTTTTTTGCTTCATCAAAACTTTCGGTCAATTGTCCAGGTGCGGGAATATTACTCTTTCTTTTTGCATATGCAGAAAGCATTGATTCCTGACCAAACTTTTTGATTAATCTGGTGGAAACGGTTTCATACCCAAACAAACCATCAAATTCCATTTCTCCGATGAAAACAAGATTAGAATTAGAAAGATCAGCGTTATCAAATTCATTAATTGAGCTTCCTTCTGGTAGACCAGATTTTACTAGATTCATTATTTTTTTCTCAGCCAAAATTTTAGGAAATGGTGATGATTTTTGTTCACATATTGTAAATAATGATGAGATAATTTTTTGAATGGATTTGGAGTTATGTAAAACGACAAGTTCCATAGGTTTTGTTAAATCAAGAGTACTCAGTTTTTCATTGATCGCCGTATCTTCCAAGATCTTACCATCAGAGTCAATTTTTTGTTCTAGATTCTCTGCCCGAATATCCAAAACAACATCAGTAATACCATAATTTAACCAGATTTCAGGCATGATTAATACACAATACAAACCAAAATAAATCCAGTGTAGTTAATTTAGATATGGAATTTGTAAAAGAGTTTGCAACCTTTTTGCATCAAAATGGGATAATAGAATTTGGAGACTTTACACTGGCTAGCGGTAAAAAAAGTTCATACTATGTTGATTTGAGACTAGTTCCTAGTTATCCTCATCAATTTAGAACTATGATAAAAAATCTGCAAAACAATATTGTAGAAAGTGTTGGATTGAATAGTTTTGATTCTTTAGTATCAGTTCCTACTGGAGGTTTGATTATTGCATCAGCATTAGCAATTGAAACAGTTAAGCCATTAATCTATGTAAGAAGTAAACCAAAAGACTATGGAACTTCAAAATCAGTCGAAGGGCAAATTCATGAAGGAATGAAGGTTGTGATGATAGATGATGTTGCAACAACTGGAGGTTCGGTTGTAAATGCAATAAAATCACTAAAAGAAGCAAACATAACAATAGAAGATGCATATGTAATTGTCAATAGAATGGAGGGGGCAGATGAAGCACTAAAAAAATTAGGAGTTAAATTGCATTCTATCACCAATATAATACAAATCACACAAGCATTACACGAACAAAAACTTGTTGATGGTGATACTTTAGAAAAAGTAAGAACTCAGATTAGCAAGTAATTTTTGGCAGCTCAGACAAATGCCTTTCAATCATCGTTCAGATATAACTCTGATTCTTCATCGCAGCCAGTAAATTTTGTCTGTGCTCATTTTAAAACTAACGGAAATAATATGGGCCCAAAGGGCTTCGATCCCTTGACTCCCCGGTTATGAGCCGGGTACTCTACCAAGCTGAGTTATGGGCCCTAAGCAGATGGATTTTACCTTCAGTATAAAATGTTATGAGTTCAACAATATGCTTCATAACAACTATCAAGTAATAGATTTTGTGCAGAGATAGATTTGTCTGCAATTCGGATCAAGTTATCTGAATCAGTTGATGTTTTTTCAAGAATATTTTTCCAAGATGCAGCATGACGAATATCAGCTTCTGTATGAAGTTTAAAGTATTCCGTGGCCTCTTCATTAGACATCCCATAGAATTCTGCCAAGCCATCAAGTTTTGTTTGGCTAATTTTAGGAATTTCTTTTTCAAAAGCATACATTGCACATGCTCCACCTTCATAGGTATTCATTAATTCTGATAATTCCAAAACAGATTTCCTAGTCTTTTCTAATCCTTCATAGTGAATTAATTCATATTCAGAAACTCCCAGCTCTCCTGCAAATTTAATCCATGATTTTATGTGAATGGATTCCTCTTGTTGATTATCAATTAATTCACTAATAACAGAATTAGGAGCCTTTTCTATAATAGGAGTCATAAATGATGGAACTGCCTTAACGAGTTGAAAGTATTCTTTAGAATAACCAGATAAAGAATCAAGAGTTAATTTTCCATCAGACCACAT
>JANPCQ010000131.1:0-4156 GCA_031431055.1 Nitrosarchaeum sp. | reverse complement strand
TTTTACATTATTTTCTTTAAGATATTCAGCTTCCTCTCCACCTCTACCAAAGATTATTGGATCACCCCCCTTTAGCCGAACGATATTTTTATTGGATTTTGCAAATTTTACCATTAACTCATTAGTATTATTTTGATGAGTGGTATCATCACCTACTTCCCTTCCAACGTACATTTTTTCTGCAGACTTTGGAATCATGGAAATTATTTTTTTGCTTACCAATCTATCATACAATACAACATCTGCTTTTTGTAAGAGCTCAACTGCCCTCAAGGTAATTAATTTACTATCGCCTGGGCCTGCCCCAACAAGATACACCTTACCTGTCATTGTTTATTCCATTCCTCCACTTTTTTTCTCCAATTTATTGCAAGGTCATTTACGCCTTTCTCACGTAGTTCCTCACCTATGGTCTTACCAAGAGAGAAGGGGTCATTTTTGTTTCCAGATTTCTGTACAAAAAGTGATTTTTTTCCATCTACAGAAAAAGCAGACACACTCATAGTCATTTGTTCTCCGTGGGATTTAGCATATGCACCGATTGGGAATCGGCATCCAGAATCAACAAAGTCAGAAAGAGCCCGTTCTGCTTCAATTTCTAATCTAGAATCAGCATCTTCAATTTTTTTCAGCATTGAAATTGTATCAAAATCATCTTTTCTTGAAACTATAGCTAGCGCACCCTGTCCGGGAGATGGAGAAAAATCTTCAATAGATAATTGTGTAAATATAACATCAAGACCTAATCGTGTAATTCCTGCTTGTGCAAGAACAACTGCATCAAAATCTTTTCCAAGGACTTTTTTGATTCTTGTTTCAATGTTTCCTCGTATTGGACGAACTGTAACATCAGATCTTTTTCTTGTTATTTGTACGGCACGTCGTAGTGAGCTTGTACCTATAACTGCACCTGATTTTATAGAATCAAGATCAGTACCATCAGATGAAATAAAGATATCATTTACTGTTTCTCTTTTTGGAACAGAAGACAAAATCAAATTTTCAATTAATTGAGAAGGAACATCTTTGAGACTATGTACTGCAAAATCTATCTCGTTATCGGCAACTGCCCTATCAATTTCTTTTTCAAATATCCCTTTTTGATCAATTGTAAATAAAGGCCTTGCATCAGTATCGCCTTTTGTCTTTATTGTTTTGATCTCAAATTCGGTATTGGGATTTATTTTTTTTAGTTCTGATATTACCCAATTAGTTTGTGCAAGTGATAATTGACTACCCCTTGCACCAATCACATATTTCAATTCTTCACCGATTTTAGTGCAGCATCATAAGCATTCATGGTGTGATTTAGATCAGTTTGTGTGTGTGCATCAGATAGAAAAACTACTTCAAACTGAGAGGGTGCAATAAAAACACCTTTTTTTAATAAAGTGGAGAACATTTTTTGGAATTTTTTTGCATCTGCATTCTTTGATGACTTGTAGTCTATAACAGGCTTGTTTGTAAAGAAAATTTGGAACATTGATGATGTGAAATTGATTTGATGAGATATTTTCATGTCAGTTGCCATATCATCTATGGCATGAGTAAGCATGGCATTATACTGTTCAAGTTTTGAATACAGCTTGTGTTTTATTTTGTTTATTGTTTTTATTGAGGCAATTGCTGCGCTGACAGAGATTGGATTTCCAGCATATGTGCTGGCTTGGTAAACTTTACCATTAGGGGAAAGTAAATCCATTATTTCTTTTTTTCCACCTACGGCTGCAACGGCAAATCCATTTCCTAATGCTTTAGCCAAAGTTGTAATATCTGGTTTGATTCCAAAATGTTGTTGGGCACCACCTGGTGATACTCTGAATCCAGTTACAACTTCATCAAAAATTAAAGGAACATCATTATCTTTTGTAATTTTTCTAACTTCAGAAAGGAAATTATTTTCAGGTAAAATTAATCCCATATTAGCTAAGATAGGCTCAATTATAACTCCAGCAATATCTTTGTTTTTTGTTATAGTTTTTTCAAGTTCTTCAGAATTGTTATACGGTACAACAAGAGTGTTTTTTGAAACCTCATATAATCCACCATCAGATATTGAAATTCCGTTATGTGCAGAACCAGATCCTGCTTTTACCAAAACAGAGTCATGTGCTCCATGATAACAGCCGTCAAACTTTATTATTTTTTTCTTTTTTGTAAATCCACGAGCTAATCTTATAGCAGTCATTGTAGCTTCGCCACCAGTATTTACCAATCTAACTTTTTCAATGGAATGAAAATTATTAATAATTAATTTTGAGAGTTCTATTTCAGATTCTGTTGGAGTGCAAAACAGAGTTCCTTGTGTTAGTTGCTTTGATACTGCGTTGAGAATTTCTTTTCGTCTATGTCCTAGCAGTAATGCACCATAACCATTACAGAAATCAATGTATTTGTTTTTGTCTTCATCCCAGATGTAAGCACCATCAGATTTTTTAGTAAAGAATGGATATGGTTCAAAATACCTAACAGGGCTGTTTACACCTGATGGAATTACTTTTTTTGCATCATTGAATAATTTTTGGGAATTAGACAATAATCAACTGTGATTTTGGTCATTATTATTCGTAATATGATATAATTATAATAGATTTCTAGGCACAAAATGAATTATCGTATGAACAGCTGTCGGATTTTTCTTGTTTACACCAACACTTTGGACTGCATTGTAATTGGGTGATTTTTGACATGACATTATCTTCCAAATTTTTTATGTTTCTCCCTATCATCACATCTAGGCCGAACAGTCATGGTGGACTCTTTTACTACTTGTTTAATAATGTCTGCCACTTCTTTTGATAATAAAATTTTTGAAAATGATAACTTGTTATGCTCAAGGGAGTTAGCGGCATTCATTAATCATACAATACTATAATATTTTAAAACAAAATCGTAATTACTTTCAGTATATCTATAAAATATCATATTCTATATAGAATAATTCTGTGAATCTAACCCAGTTTATTGCAAATATCATCACAGAAAGGACAAAATAAGACATCCTGAGAAAATTTTCCACGTCTCAGAATTTCAGTATTTTTATTTCCACATCTATCACATTCAGTTTTTTGCATATCATGTAAAATCAACACGGATCTAAAAAAACATACTAAATATTTTATGGGGTAATAGTAAATCAAAATAAAACTATGTCTTCTATGTAATTTGATTAAAAATTTAGAAGGATAAAAAATTCACATCAGTATAAATAAAAAAAGTTGTTTCTTATAGATTACATCTATGCATATAAAGAATCCTTGATTTTGCACTCAAAGTCTCTAATCAAAAATGAGATCGTTTTTGCAAGATATCTTGAAACGACATCTAAATCAGCCATAACAAGAACAACCCCATTTGAAAATGGAAAAATAAACTCTAGTAACGTTTCTCTTTGTATTGTAATAAAATCAAGAGGTCCCAATACATCATCAAATTCTTGGGTCAAAGAGGACTGTAATGTTCGTTGCATGTATAACATTGCTATTTCATTGGATGTTAGATTTGTAATGATTCTGTCATTGCGAAATTTGGATTCTGTGGATTTGCCGTTTTTGTTAATGGTCGATACAAAATAAATTCGATCATTTACGGCTAGAATATCTTGACATAATCTTGTTAATTCCAAACTTTGCTCGAGATTTGAAGTATACATCAAGACATTATGAGGTAATATGATCAAAACAATAAGAGAATTGACTTTAGATTCTGTGGAATTACGTGAACTATGTAAAAGGGATATTCCTCTAAGTATTAAGGAGAACTAATTTTTGAATGGAATTTTTTTCGAAATAGAAATGCAATAATGATAGTTCCAACGTAAGGTGCAGTCCAGTATAGCCATAAATTATCCAATACACCAGAGAATAATGCAGGAGCTAATGCCCTAGCAGGATTCATAGACGCACCGGAAATAAAAGCCAAAAAAAAGATATCCAATCCAATAATTCCACCAATTGCAATTCCACCAAATCCTTTGAGGCCTTTTGTGTAAACTACGATAAAGATTACAGCCATAAGCATAGCAGATGCTAAAACCTCAACTGAAAAAATCAAAAATGTTGGAAAATCAGGATTGGGCGCATTTGCTCCAAGATTTGCTCCAGTGCCGATAAAATTCATAACAAATAGAGAACCAAGTAATGCCCCAATAATTTCG